>JAZLEE010000001.1:0-4511 GCA_045615085.1 Candidatus Aphodosoma sp.
GTTGGGTATGCGTTCTACTACCGAAATGGAGTTGAAACAGTCGCTCTTTTCTTTATACATTGATTGTATCTCTTCCTCGGTTGCCTCGCGATTTTTATGTTTTAGGAACATCTCGTTTATCACACTTGCGCCCGTTCTGCCCTCGCAAACATATGCGTCGTAGAGTTCGAAAGGAATGCCATGAGCATTCATTGTGCGTTTCCACGCCTCGGCATGGTAGGGCATCGAGTCAAATAGCACGCCATCCATGTCGAAGAAGGCTGCTTTTATATCAAGAGATGAGTGTTGATTTCTAGATAAATAGTTTTGTATAGCTTGTTCCATTGGTCGATTTATTACGGCACAATAATTCAACTACAAAGGTAATATATTTTTTTTGTTTAATACACTTTTTTCTCTTTTTTTTTATCAATAATTTTGTTATTTGTAAAATAAGTATTAACTTTGTGGCAAAATAATAAAAAAAATAACTTTTATGAGTAACGAAATGGTTTATAAACCAGAGATTTCGGTCGATTGTGTGGTGTTTGGGTTTGATGGTAATCATTTGAAAGTATTATTGCTTGAGCGTAACGACTTCCAATCGCAAGATGAGTTAGATGGATATAATAATCGAAAATTGCCAGGTAGTATAATTCTACCTCACGAAGATTTGGATAGTGCAGCTTATCGAATTTTGGAAGAATATACAGGTTTGACCAACATCTATTTGCATCAGTTCAAGGCATTTGGCAATCCTCATCGTAGCACTGAAGCCGACGAACCATGGATGGAAAAGGTAAAACGACTAAACATCAGTCGTCTTATCACGGTTGGGTATGTCGCTTTGATTAAAATCAACAATCGAGTGAAGCAACTCGCAAGCCAAAAAGGGCAGACAGTATGGCTCGATATTGAGGAATATCGCAACGAACGTTTGGCTTTCGACCACAAAGACATTATAACCGACGCATTAGAGAGTGTCCGTTATAAACTGAAATTCGAACCAAACCTAATGTTCGAACTCTTACCTAAGAAATTCACAATGACTCAATTGCGCTCTTTGCACGATATGATATATCAAAAGAAAAGCGATGTGCGCAATTTCCAAAAGCGCATGATGCAACTCGAAGGCATATCTGCATTGGCCGAAACCGAGGTCGGCGTTCCGCATCGTGCCGCACGATATTTCACATACACCAAACGAAAAGGAAAACCACAATAAAAAACAAGGCTATCGAATATTTATCGATAGCCTTATTTTTTTGTCTTACGAGTTTTAGGTTGACATTTTTTGCACAATCCATATAAATAAACCGAGTGAAACTGCTTTTGAAACGAAGCAAATGTTCTATTCTTTATTGCTCGCGAGAATTTTTGGTCCGAAAATTCCTTCACTGCACCGCATGCCACACACACTCTATGGTGGTGTGTCATAGCACGTTGAGTCGCTTCATATTGCACCTCCGTTCCAGGGAATGGATGGCGCACCACAATTCCAATATTGAGAAACAACTCTATCGTATTATACACCGACCCCCTCGAAATCGGACTTATAGCATCCATCTCTTGGTGCAACGACTGTATCGTAAAGTGTCCATCAATCGTCAGTATATGCTCCAACACACGCTCACGCTCATACGTGTGGCGCATCTTATGAGCCTCAATATAGGCATTCAACTGCTCTAATGGCGACTTCTTTAAATCTGAATTCATAATAAACCAATAATCTTTATAACCTCATTTCCACTACGGCTTATAATTCGACCGATTAAGTATTATTTGAGCATCAGGTTGTTGTAGCAATTGTTGTATCGAAATCTCTGGATTATTACGCATGTAACTTTCCACTATTTGCCATCCAATATATGCACCTGCTCTACCCGGTGATTCTTGCGAAAATGGCAATGTGAAAGGACCATCATTCACATATTTACTTTTCACAATCATACTCGTTGTATACAAATCGCGCGATTGCACCAACGTATTCCACATCATAGTCTCATTTTTCTTCACCCATTTCCATTGCTCTTCGCTATATCCCATTATCACATGCTCTGGAGTTTCAGGCAACAACACCGATACAGTGTACAAAATCTTACCATGATGCACCATATCAGTTAGCAAATTATTAGCGATGCTATTCGAAAATTCCGACGAAATCCATGCTGTAATATAATCCGATGCTACCTTCTCTCTGCGCATATTCGGTCTTTGATATTTATATATACCAATTTCCTCATATAGAGGATATTCTTCGCCGAGATAGTTGTCTATACTAAGTGAAATAAACGATTCTGCCACAATCATACTCTGATTGAGCCCCGACACATGGCAATACACACGTGGGGTAGCAAACTGAGGCAAAAAGTATTTAGCGCGACGGAAAGCCGTAGTCAAATCCTTCTCAATATCACGCACATCTGTATATAATCTCAATGCATCATTGTAGAGCAATTGTACTGCCGAATCATTCTTGAATAAGTTGTATGTATTATGCGTAATCTCCTCATTTGGAGCACCAAATCTCACTACTTTCTCCGTATAAATAGGTGTAATATCAGGATATTTCTCCACTAATCTTGCAAATTCTTCAGCCACATTAGCAGTATCCATATTCCAAAAGGCACTATCGAAGCGTTCAATTTTCACCTCAAAATCAATACCAGTAAGGTTAGCATGTCGTTTCTCTCGTTTACATGCAAAGAGAGCAAGACTGAGAATGATTATAAAGTATGTATATCTTTTCATACTGCAAAGTTACTTATTTTAATTTATTCTACATAATGGATAATTCATAATTATTGTTAAATAAGAAGATGTGTATTTTTTTGTAAAAAAATGAGGGCAACTATAAATTTTAGTTGCCCTCAATCATTCATTAGATATTTTTATTTTCTAATTATTACTTTTTGGTACATCTCTCCTGTTGATATAATATAAACTCCACAAGGTAGAGTCACTACATGAGAATCTCCGTAGTAGATTATTTTACCAGTAATATCTAGCAAATAATAGTTACCTTCTATGCCTTCAATGTAGAGTGTTTGATTTTGAGAATAAGCAATTATGCTATTTTCTTCTATATTTTCAACATCTACATTAATTGCAGCAAATTCAGCAGTGAGTGTTATGTTGTCAGATATTGTGATTGTGCGAACATCATTTTTATCTCCATCACTCCATTGACTAAATTTATAACCAGAATTAGCTATTGCCACTATAGTAACTTCTGTTCCATAGTTATATGTCCCAGCACCAATAACACGACCAGCATTTTCATCTGCAATCAATGTTAGTTCGTACATATTTGCAGCAAATTCAGCTGAAAGGGTTACATCTTCGGTTACAATAATAGTGCGTACATCGTTAGTATCTCCATCACTCCATTTTACGAAATGATAGTGAGCGTTTGGTATTGCAACTATTGTTATTGTTGTACCATATGCATAAGTACCGCTACCTATAACTCGACCCATTACGTCATTAGTTGTCAAAACTACGTTATACGAGTCAGTTGTAAACTCTGCCGTAAGATTCATATTTTCTTTTGCTACGAATGTGCGAGTAGATTCAGTAACACCGTCTGACCAGCGTACAAATCTATAACCTGTATTGGCTATTGCAGTAAGAACAATGGTAGCTCCATGTTGATATTCACCAGCACCGGTCACAGTACCATTTACTGCTGTTACTGCAATTGTATAAACATTTATCGCAAACTCAGCAATGAGAGTAATATTTTCAGTTACTATAATTGTACGAGAGGCATTAGTATCACCATCTGACCATCTTACAAAATGATAACCCTCAGTAGGCACAGCTGTAATAGTAGCAGTTTGACCATGTTGATATTCACCAGCACCAGTAACAGTACCATTCACAGCCGATAATGTCACGTTGTAAACATTTATCGCAAACTCAGCAGAAAGAGAAACATTTTCTGTTACCACAATTGAGCGAGTAGCATCTGTATTACCGTCCGACCATTTCACAAAATGGTAACCCTCAGCAGGTGTAGCTGTAATAGTTGCAGTTGCTCTATGTTCATATTCGCCAGCACCTGTTACAGTACCATTTACTGCCGACAATGTCACGTTGTAAACATTTATCGCAAATTCAGCAGTAAGAGTAACATCTTCAGTCACTACAATTGCGCGAGTGGCATTAGTATCACCATCTGACCATTTTACAAAGTGATAACCCTCAGCAGGTGTAGCCGTAATATTCGCCGTAGTTCCATGTTGATATTCACCAGCACCAGTTACAGTACCATTTACTGTCGACAATGTCACGTTGTAAACATTTATCGCAAACTCAGCTGTAAGATTTATATTCGAAGTTACTACAATTGCGCGAGTAGCATCTGTATTACCGTCCGACCATTTCATAAAGTGGTAACCCTCAGCAGGTGTAGCTGTAATAGTTGCAGTTGCTCCATGTTCATATTCGCCAGCACCTGTTACAGTACCATTTACTGTCGACAATGTCACGTTGTAAACATTTATCGCAAATTCAGCAGTAAGATTCAA
>JAZLEE010000002.1:0-19184 GCA_045615085.1 Candidatus Aphodosoma sp.
AGTCGCTCTTCCAACAAAGGCAATATATGATTTTGCATGAGCCACTTCATCTCGAATGGCACGCCGGGCATGCTGATAACAATTTTTTCAGACAGTGATGCAGAGATGCAATCCGAAGTTTCTGCCCATGTAGAGACGCAATATATTGCGTCTTTACAAGATAGTGCAGATGAGTCACTCTTCTTCGGCATAGGTTGCTCGAAGGTTGCTTTCGCATCGCTCACGGAAGTATTTGCACTTCTCTCGGAACCGAAGGTCTTTAAGCCTTTGTCAAAAGAATCACTCCTAACTCCTAACTCCTCACTTCTAACTGTGAACATCATACACGGCGCTGTGCCTACCTCGTTCAATATCACCTTGCAACGACTTGGTACAAGGGCTTGCGCTTGGTTGATTTCGGTGAAAGGCAATCCTCGACGCTCGAAGAATCGAGCTACTTGGTCGTAGGTGGGCTGATGGCGCACAAGTGTGTCGCCAAAGTATTGACATAGTACGGTCTTTGTAATATCGTCCTTTGTAGGGCCCAATCCGCCTGTGATAAGCACCACGTCGGCCTCGGCAAGCGAGCGGTCGAGTTGCAAGCGAATATCGTCTGCCCCATCGGAGATGACGCTGATGTTGGTAACCTTGATGTTGCGCTTATTCAACTCCTCGGCCATCCACGATGCGTTGGTGTTGACTACTTGCCCAATGAGCAATTCGTCGCCTATATTTATGATATGTGTTGTCATACGCGGAATATCTGTTTTACACCTTTGATGGTGTGTAGTTTTTTGAATAATGCCTCCAACTGCGATGCTTGGTGCACCACGAGGGTGATGGTGCCTTCGAACAATCCGGCATTGGAATCGACCGAGATTGAGCGCATGTTGATGCCTTGCTCTTTGCTGATGACGGATGTGATGTTGGTCACAATGCCTATATCGTCGCGACCAATGATGCGTATTGTGGTGGTATATTCGCCTGCAGTAGATCCACCTGCCCAGCGTGCGTTGACAATGCGATAGCCAAAACGCGAAATGAGTTGTGGTGCGTTAGGACAATCTTTTTTGTGAATTTTGATACCTCCATTAACCGATACGAAACCAAAAATCTCATCACCATAGATTGGATTGCAACAGCGAGCCAAGGTGTAATCAACATTTTTGAGGTTGCGGTCGATGATAAGTGCATCGTCGTTGGCGGTGATGCGCTGCAATTCGGTCTCTTGCTCATAGCCATCGGCTGTGCGAGGTTGTGTTGGGGTCTGCTCTTGTGCCTCGAAGCCGTCGGTCATCCAATCGCGCAACTGAAGGAGGTTCACTTTCTCTTGATTGATGGCCACGTAGAAGTCCATCAATGTTTTGTAGCCCAACTTGCGCGATGCTTTGCCTATCAACGAGTCGTCGAATTCGAGCTTCCAATTCTTCAATCGGCGAAGCAATGTTTCACGCCCATTCTCTGCCTCGCGGTGCTCTGCCTCTTTGAGTGCTTGCTTGATGCGCGAGCGGGCCTTCGAGGTCTTGGTCCAATTGAGCCAATCGGCACGTGGCGTTTGTGTAGGCGAGGTGAGCACCTCCACTTGGTCGCCATTTTGCAATTCGTATTTGAAGCTTACGTGCTTGCCATTGACTATGGCACCCATACATTGCGAGCCTATCTTGGTGTGAATGCCAAAGGCAAAGTCGAGCACCGTAGCCCCACGATGCAGTTGATGCAAATCGCCTTTGGGTGTGAAGACAAATACATCGTCGTCGTAGAGTTGCATTTTGAACTCGTTCATCACATCGGCACCGTCTTCTTCCTCGCCTCCGCCTTGCTCGAGCATGTCGCGAAGGTTTTTGAGCCACTCGTCCATCTGAGCCGAGTCGCTCTTGCCGCCTTTATACTTCCAGTGTGCCGCCACACCTTTCTCTGCCACTTCGTCCATACGTTCGGTGCGAATCTGCACCTCTACCCATTTGCCTTCGGGACCCATCACTGTGACGTGCAACGACTCGTAGCCATTGCTTTTTGGCACTGATATCCAGTCGCGCAAACGCTTGGTGTTGGCGGTGTACATATCGGTTACGACCGAGAATGCTTGCCAACATGCCGACTTCTCGCGCTCTACAGGACAATCTATTATGATACGAATGGCAAACAAGTCATACACCTTCTCGAATGGGACTTGCTGTTTGCGTATCTTGTTCCATATCGAATGGATGCTCTTGGTGCGCCCTTTGATTGAAAACTTCAATCCTTCGGCTTCGAGACGAGCCTTGACTGGTTCGATAAACTTCTTGATATAGGCATCACGGCTACGCTTGGTTTCGTTCAACTTAGTAGCAATCTCCTTATATATCTCGCGCGAAGTGAATTTGAGAGATAGGTCCTCCAACTCAGTTTTGAGACCATACAAACCCATACGGTGCGCCAACGGAGCATAGAGGAACGACACCTCACGTGCAATTTCTTGTTGCTCATCCTCGCTATAATGTTGCAAATTGCGCATTGTGTCGAGACGCTCGACAATCATTATCATAATCACGCGCACATCTTGAGCAAAAGATATCAAGAGTTTACGGAAATTCTCACTTTCGACCGCCACGCGACGATTATATAGGTCGTAAACCTTGGTGAGACCTTCGACTAGCAACGCTGTGGTCTTACCATAGTTCTCTTCTACATATGCAATAGGTGTGCTAGTCTTATAAATCAAAGTGTACAACAATATCGCCTCGATGGAATGATGCCCAAGCGAGATTTCGCGGTGAGCAATCATTGCCGTACGCATCGATTTGGCCAGCGCATCGAGCGACACATCGTGCTCGGTGGTGAATCGACGGATATCATTCTTCAAACGCGTCATATATTTAGGGTCTATCTTCCTGCCCTCGACGCTCATAAAATCGCGATAGACCTGCAAAAACTCTCTCTTTTCCATCATAATCCTTTCAAAATATATTCGTTATTGTTGTCAACAATTCGTATTAAATAAAAACTTTGTGGTTTGACAAAACTCATCTCCTCAGCATTGCCCTCCTTGCGCCACAACAATCGTCCTAACGCATCATAGCAATATACCTCAGCCCCTTCTGCCACTCCTATCAACTCGGCTCTATCGCCATCCATTGTCAATATTGCCACCTCGGTGCGACCAACTTCGTCCATTGCTGTTGGCTTTGGTTTGCATATCTTGAGGTTGTCAATATAGAAGCGATTGGTGTTGGCATATATTTTAATAATTGTATTGGCAACAAAACCTTCCAATTTAAATTGTTCGGTTGTGTTGCGTGCTGTAACATCGAACGAGTGCACTACCTCACCGTCTATCTCGAAATTGATAGTGGCATCGGCACTATAACCACGACCTACAAACTCGACCTCGATAGTGCCTTCGAATGGGAGCTGTGGAGTGATAATATAACCTGCTTCACTGCTCGAACCTACCTTGACCAAACCTGCTCCGCAGAAGAGTTTATGACCACTCCACCCTGCATTGTCGGCATATTTGTCGATATCTTCGGTGATATCGACACTACTTTCGGCTATAAGACGGTCGAACGACTCAACGAAACAATCGCCATTGCCGTCGGTAGGCAAGTTTTTCATAAACGAAAACGAAATGATGCCATTACGTTCGGCAATATCAGAGATAGAATATGCTGCAAAAGGGGTGTAAGATGTCACATTGGCCGAACCTGGGAATAGGTCGCCTGCCTTGCCCAAATGGTCGTTAGGCGCTTTGCCATCGGCCTCAATGATGTCGTAGCCTTGCTTGTTTTTATTGTTGTTAGGTGTATTATTCTCCCAATCTGATTCGTTATACACTGTTTTCGATATCATCAAACCATGACCTGGCAAGTAGGCATCCCAACCGTTTTTTTGTCGGTTCTCGAGTAGGAAATAGGTTTTCGGATTAGGATTACCTCCATTGAGGTTGTGTGCACCTGTCTCTGTAATGATATAGGCCTTATTGCTCTTTTGCAACTCTTCGAGTTCATACTCGCCCTCTTCGTTCAATATCTCGGGAGTCAACCAACCAAGATAGAATCGCTCGTGAGCCGAAAAGGTTGGTGGATGATTACCATTGTTGAGATACGAACCTGCATCCATAAGGTCCCACTTGCCTAATGTTTTGTGACTCGAACTATAATCGGTAACATACCAGTCCGGCAAACCAAGCACATGACTGAATTCATGACAGAAGGTGCCTACGCCACACATTATAGTCCCCGAAGAGCGTTGCAGTTCCGACGTACAGGCATATCCTCTCAATTTCTTTTCGTTATAAATCAACTGCCCTTCTACATATTCGGAATACACAGACCACGCATGAGGCCAAATTTTGTAATCTGGCGCACCTTCGTTCTCACCATGACCTGCATAGTAGATGAATATATTGTCGATATAACCATTATTATCAGTATCGTAATCGGCAAAATTTATCGCATCGCCCATGTCACTTGCAAGCTTTGCCACCGCATCGACCACCATTTGATCAGGATGCTTGTCCAAACCCTCTTTGTCGTTCTCGCCATAATAACTCACCTCGCGATCAAGTTTGTATGGTCCAAACACATCAAAATGTGGCACATAACTACCATTCGATGCGTCTTTGAAATAGTTCATTGCCGAACCTATCGCACCATTATAGTCATAACCATCTTTGTTCAATAGATCGTCGAAATTCTGACGATTATAAGTAAACGACACATCACTAAACTCGACCAATATCACCAACCCACGCTCAGCATGATGGGGAGCACGTTGTGAGTGAGAAGTGAGAAGTGAGAAGTTAGGAGTGAAAGTTGATGGATGCACTCGTTTGCGTATGCCAAGTTCAGTTGCAACCGCCGACTGTCGACTGTTGACTGTTGACTGTTGACTTATTATTTCTCCATCAAGTGTCACATAGTAGTGATGGTTTTCATCGCCTACGAGGCGCACTTGCATTTCGGTCCCATCAGGTTGCACAAGGGTGATAATACCTGGTCGTGCAGGTATAGCCCACATTTCAAAACTCAACACACATATTATGCTCAATAATGCCAATATTTTTTTCATAAATCTTCTATCGGTAATTCTTCTTTATTCAACACAAATCGTTTGTAATACGAAATCAACAATGTGGTAATTGGCAATGCTATGATCATGCCAACAATGCCCAACAACGAACCCCATACCGACAACGACAACAATATCACGGCAGGATTCAACCCCATGGCTTTACCCATGATTTTTGGCACAAGAAAAAGGTCTTGAATGCCTTGTACTATGACAAATACAATGAAACACCCCAACAATACTAACCAAAAATTCGAATCTCCTTCGGCACTCTTCACTAATGCCAACAACACCACTGGCACCACCCCAATTGTTTGCAAATAAGGCACTAGATTCAATACACCAATAAACAATCCCACCGTAATAGCCATTGGCAACCCTACAATCTTGAACCCTATAGCAAACATCACACCCACAATCAACGCCACGAGGCTCTGACCACGGAAATATTTGTTCATTCCCTCTTCTACATCGTCCAAAATCTCGCCCACCAAGACTCTATATTTTGGAGGTATCATCTCGCGTGCTCCTCTGTTGATTTTATCGTAATCAATCAAGATAAACACCACATACAAGAACACTACAAACAGCACAAACACACCTGCTATCACCTCCCATGTGCCCGACAAGAGATTCCACACTTGTGGCAACAATTTGTCTAACGTACCCTTGATTGCATCGGGCGACATCCATGTGTTGAAGTCGATTTTTGACAGCATCTCAACTGCATAGCCCTTGATATCTGAACCCAAAGTGCTATCTTTGGTTTGCGACAAAAAGTTGTTCAAAAGCGCTGTGCCCTTTGCTATCTCGCTTGATATGGCTGGCACTAAGGCTACGACCAACCCCGTCAACACCACCGAAATAGACAACAAAGTGATGAATATCGACACACCGCGATGACCCACTCGCATCTTATACTGCACAAACTTCACCATCGGATGAATCAAATATGCCAACAACCACCCAATCAAAAACGGCAACAACACACTACTCAACCTATTGACCAACAATACAATCGCCATAATCACAGCCAATGCTATGATCAATCGAACAACTTTGTCGAATGTATATTTCATAACACAAAAAATATAAATTATACTCTTGAATAAATACCCTCTCCCGCTATGTGTTCATAATTTCAAACACCACACCAATATAGAGTACAAAGTTAAGAAAAAATTATAATCTATACAATTAAAAAACATTAAAAAATTTATATCAAAAGACATAATAATAAAATAGCTCCCCTAATCGATTAGGGAAGCTATTTTAAAAATGATAATATTATACGATGAAAATATTTAATCTTATTTTACCACAATTTTGCTTTGATAGATATTGCCATTACCTGATGTAATACGTACAAGGTATACACCACGCACTGATAATGCATCTATTGCTATTGGATAAACAGTTGGCTCAGAAACGTATACTCGTTGTCCGACTGCATCAAATACTTCTACCATCAAGCCCAACATTTCTTCAGTTGTAAAGTCAGTTTGAACTAAGAATGCATTGTCTGCTTTAACTGGATTTGGCACAAGCACCAAATCTGTTAGATTAACATTATTCATTGCAATGCCAGTTCCTACCTGAAGAATAAGTGTAATAGTTGAGTCGCAACCATCCACTGACACTAATTCATTTGTATATGTGCCTGCCACCGACAATCCTTCAAAGTTATCATCATAATAGCGTTCTCCGTCATTAATAGTAGCTTTGATTGTTGTGCGCAAGTCTGGCAATACAGTTGCATTAAGTGTCACAATCGAATCACAACCAAACTCTGTTACAAAACTTTCTGTATATGTGCCTGATTCTGTAATGGTTTGTGTGCCGAATTGATATGTTTCACCAAAACAAATATTCTTATTAAGCACTACACTAATAGGTTCTTTAACATGGAGTACCAATGTCACAATCGAATCACATTTTGTAAGTTTAGATACAAGTGTATCTGAATAAACTCCTGTTCTATTATACTCAACTCCATTCCATAATACAGAACTGCCATAGCATATTGTATCTAGAACCATAATTTCTTCTACAGGAATAACCGAAAGATTGAGCACTACTACAGAGTCGCAGCCATTTGCAGCTGTCAATTTTTGTTTATATACACCTGCTTCAGTCAAACTTGGGAAATTATACTTAGCATACACATCACCGTCACACATCGACTCTTCGATAACAGTTTCTACTGATGGTGTGATGTTGATATTAAGATCTATTCGATTATCATGTTTTGCTCTATTTTCATACATACGAGAGAATTGATTTGAACCTACCTCAATCTCCTCATATTTAATATCGAAATGCTCATCATAATAATCTTCCATTCCACACAAAGAAACAGTCATAGTCTCAACTTCATAAGCGTTAACATGCACATTGTCTAAGTGGATTTCAGTAGTCGAATTTTTATGAGTAGAAGCAACATAGAATGCTATTTGAACTACTTTGCCTGCATACTTACTCAAATCAACTCTAATGTGTTTTCCTGTATTTGGAATAGCATGCAATTTAGCACCTTGCCATGTTGTTGTAGAGTCATATGCCCATCTTGGACTACCTATTTCGTTCACTGCAACAACAAACTTATCATCAGTATCCGAATAATCTTCTGGCGAAATAGGATTATTTGAACCTTCAGCAGTAAGAGCGATATCGAATGTCAATTGATAGTTTTCAGCTCCCGACAAATCTATATCTGGAGATACCAACCAACGTGTCAATCGCAAATCCTCATCTTGATTTTCGGTTGCAACAGAAATATGGCGTGTAGAGAACATTCCTCTTTCGCTGAGTGATTCACAAGAATTCCAGCCTTTTACGATATTAACCTTATTGCTAACAGATGTCAAATCAAGATCTGGACAATATGAACTAAGGAGAGTCGAAGTTGCACGTTTCCAATCTGCTGGACAGTAACTTAAAACTGAGAAATCTTCGTCATACGAAACTCCTTTCGGTGTTGTGAATTCTATCATTGCAGAGAAACCTGAACTTTCTACTGCTGAACATAAGCTTTGTGTTCTCGCATAATATTTTGTTGCAGGTGACAAACTATCAAAGCTAAACGATGGGAAACGTTCCGAAATTTGTTCAACTACATTTTCTGCAAACGTAGGATCTGTTGAAAGTTGAATGAGATATTGAGGTGCGTCACAAACCGATGCTGCTGTGATTGTCACTGAAGTCGATTTTAAATTGCTAACTTTCAATGTTGTTGGAGGCACACACGCAACCTTCGTCAATTGAATGTCGTCAACATAAACACTATTAGCTTTGCCATAGTTATCATTCTTCAAGACTAAATATTTACCTTTCACTCCTGAAAGAGGCAAAACAAATTGCACCCAATAATCTTCTCCATTTGGATCGCTTGTTGCTAAAGTTGAATTTGGTATTGAACCAGCTTCTACAGGATACTCTACATCTTTAATTTTTCTGTATGTCGTTGGATCATTAGGGTCTGTCATTACACCAACAGTAAGTTTACGCGCATATGTTGTGTTATTATACGAAACATACAACTTACCTGTTGCTTGTGTATAGAATGGACGCATCCAGAATGAGAATAACAACGAGTCTGAATCTTCGTCATCAATCAATGGCAACACAACATAACCTCCTGCTCCTTTGGTTGTTGACGCATTCAAACGCAAAGCATAATCACCACTACGTGAATATGTCACAGTTGAGTTCTTGATTACATAAGGCGTATATTGTGCATTTGCAGATGTGAAACTAAGATCTGCATTGCCTACAACAAAACATCCTGATGGTTTGTAATAAGCTGTGTTTGTTCCTGTGCCTTCATAACTTGGTAAATATACATCTCCTTCATTATCGAATGAGAACATAGTTCCAAGAGCAACAGGCGAACACAATGTCTCAAATGTTGCAGGACCTATCCACTGACTGCTACTTGCATCAGAACAATACGATTTCACATATACATAATATTTTGTACTACCTTCAAGTTTATCAATATTTACCGAAGTAGCACTCACTGTATCTATAAATGCAATTTGAGCCGATGTAGCTTGTGATGGATCTACAACTTCTTCTTTTGTCACTAACACCACATACTCAGCTTGCTGTTCTACAATTGGCAACCACGAAGCATAACCTTTGTCATATGCAAGATATTTTGCTTCTAATTGATATGGTTGTGCACATGCTTCTTTATTAATAACAATATTATCCACCACTGCACCACGCACACTATATTGTTGTGCTTCTGTTTTATCATCGTTTTCCCAATAGAATACTAAGTTATAAACACCTTCCATTTCAGGTGTAATTACAACATAACCTTCTTGTTTGATCCATTGCGATGCCAACGCCAATGTTGTATCGATAGAGTTATTATAAGATGCTTTAGCACTTACCTTTTTGCTCAAATCAACAAAATCTATTGGTTGTTGTTCGTTATTAGTAGTTATTGTGCCGCCAAGATTTCCATTGACATCTTTCACTGTTGCGTCGCCACCAACGAAATTATAATTTGTTGGAGTCAAGAATGCACGGAGATAATCTTTATCTGTTTCACCATAACATGTCCAATCATAAGAAATTTTATAAACACCAGAAGTTAAATGAATTGTACGATAAGCCCACGACTTAGAAGCTACATCTGCTTTATAATTAGCTGTTGCTCCATTATCATAAGAGATATACAAACCATTATCTGCTGGCGACATAGAACCCAAACTAGATGAATTAGTTTTTTGGTCTGACACCACTTTGTCGTCATCTACACCAATATTCCATTGGTTTTGTTGTGCTGCTTGAGCAAAACGCCATGATGCATTCTCTGCTGGGTCTTCAAATGCAATTGTTGCAGGATATTCTGTCAATGGCTCTACTAGAGTTGAATATGTTCCCATAAGAACCCATTCTGATTTATCTTTCGCTGTACAATTAGCACGAACATACACATCATATTCTGTGTCTCCAACAAGATTCAATATCGTGAATGCTGTATCTTGTACCGACATTGTAGTTCCTTCTGTCTCATTATTAAATCCTTTTGGACCATAATTCACATCATACGAAAGTGCGCCATAATGCACGAACGACAATGTAAGTGAGTTTGCAGTTCTCGAAATAAACTTAAATTCTTCTGGTTCATAACATGCTTTTTCTATTTCTACCGAAATATCATCAAGATAAACATATGTCGATGTTGAAATATAATTTATCTTAAATCCAATATGTTTGGCTGTACCTTGATATGATTTCAACGAAACTTCATACTCTTCCCAAACTTTAGCTGTTGTTTTGTTAAGTGAGATTGTCTCAATTGCTTCAAACGAACCGCTAATATCATTAATATCTGATATAGCACCTACTGTCAATACTATAGCTTTTTTAGCTACACTTGGACAAGCATAGAATGTCACTTTACATTTTGACAAACGATCAACATTTATTGCTGCTGTTGCAAGATATGACGTAAGTGAAGATGTATTTCTTAGCTGAACCGAATTGCTTCCACTATAAACAGGCGTATTCACAAGTTTAGGGAATGCTGTCGATGTTGCCGAGTAGAATGTGTTCCAACAATCCATTCCATCAACTTCAAAATCTTCGTCATATGGCAAATTAATGGATTCATAACAATTTGTTGAAATTATTTGATATGAAGTCCATTCTCCATAACTATTTTCACCACAAATAGCACGAGCATACAAATAATATGTTCTATTATAATCCAATCCTACAACATCGCCCGCCTTACCATCAATTACTACCGATGGCAACAATGTATCTGCATCTAATTCTGCAACTGCATATATTTTTGTTGCATATTTCACTTGATATTTAGTTGCATCTGATGTAAAATTCAACGAAACAGAAGTGTCAGTAACATTTGTCACATTAAATACTGTAAAGCATTCTGGAATAGTATCAAATGAAATATTATCAATATATACCTCATTCGAACCATCAAATTCCGACAAGAACATTACTCTACGGCCTTGGTATCCATAGTCATCGCCTTCATATCGATTGAAATATACATCGTATGGGCGAACTGCTGCATCAAGTTCGAGTGTATCAATAGGAACAAATGAAGAAAGTTGATCTGCCTCTGTAACAACACCTACAACCAATTTTTGCGCATAGCTAGAACCTGTTTTTGCTGCTGCATATAAATTCATACGCAATCGTGAAATACTATCCACATTAATAGCAGGCATAATTGCATATGCACCATTAACCGATGCACTTGAATTTATCTTGAGTGCCTTCGATGCGTCAACTCCTTTCGAAGTTGCTATAGCAGGAATATAACTTGTTGCTGTTCCATCTGTTTTATTACCTACTGTATAACATGGAGGATATTTCTCTTCATAAGTTTCAAAGGTTTCTACACCCATTTGGTATGAATCAAGTTCAACACAATTTGTGCGGAACAACAAATAATTCGACCAAGCACTTGTTTCCTCAGCACCACAAAGATTCTTAACATAAACATAATATTTAGTGTTAGGTGTCAAATTTGTAAGTTTAATAGAGTCTGCCTCTACTTCAAATATCGACACAACAATATTCGAATCATTAAGAATTGCCTCATCCAACAAATCTATAGCGATTTTCTCAGTTGTCACAACTACTTTTGTGGTTCTTTCTGCCACTGGCAACGACCAACCAACAGTAGCCCAATCAGTCGAAACCTCTTTTAATTCTACATTCTCAGGACGACGACATGAATTGATATAATCAACTCTAATATCATCTATATACATAACACCTGCTACATAGTCACTGCTAGTTATAAATGTAATATATTCGCCATCTCCTTCGTAATTATCAAACGTAACAACAAAGTCTGCAAATTCTTGCAACACAGGTTGTTTTATTACCGATACAATCTCTATACTTGCTGTATCTAATGGCGTTTTCATAACCCCGACAGCAATAGAGCGACCAAGCGAAGATGCGCAATAGAATCTGAATGACAACTGCAATTTTTTCAATGGCTCTGCCATTTTTGGCAACGACATAAAGAATTTCTCATCTAATTGATCTTTGCCTTTATTGAATTGCACCAACTTAGTATTAAACGGAATAACACTAGGATAATAGTTTGAGGCAAAATTCAAAGGCACCGTTCCCATACATTGCACTGTAAACACATCTTCTGTTGCAGATGCCAAATAACCTGGATTTTCAAAATCTTCAACATATGGTATTGGTTCTCGTTGACGACACTCTGTAACAAACGATTCTGTAAAACTCCATCTTCCTGGAAGTCCGTCACTACAAATTGGTTGAACCCAGAAGAAATACTCTTTCTTAGGATACTCCAATCCTGTAAACTCTATTCTATTTGTCACTACTGTTGTATCATAAAGGAACACATTTGTCGAGAGATCCAACGAATCAATGTCATAAGGTTTTTGAGCTAAACGAACATTCCATTGTGTAATACCATCAGCATCCCAAGTAAGGATTACTCGTGATGGATCATCTTCTGCACTCTCCCATTTTGTGTTCTGAACAATCGGACACATTGGCGATTCCGAGAATACTACATTTTCTACAAGGAATTCATTAACTCCACCTTCAAAACCATCTCTATCTATCTTAATTGCAAAGAATTTACCTTCTATGTTGTATTTACCAATAGAATATAAATAGAAACTTTTCGATTCTTCTGATGTAATTGTGTCAAATGCTTGGAATGATTTGATATCATTTGCGTCACTCATCACACCCACATAGAATCTGTACGATTCACTAAATGCTCTTCTCACATTAAAACGAACATCTGTTCTTTCTGGAGTTATCATCTCTGGGAATATAGTGACCATACTACCTTTGAACAACGATGGCACTCGCATATGCAACTCCTGCTCCATACTTGTCATCATACAATTAGGAAAATGCTCATAAACTGTAGTCAATACATTGAGACGATTATCCATGTATGTTTTATCTTGCATAGCTCCAATACCAATATTTCCGCTACCAATGCTACCAGATCCGATACTACCCGAACCACTGCCACCGCCACTTGACGATGCCACGATAGGTGCTTGATAGATACCAACCGATGGCACATACGATGATGTTGCACTTTCTGTGACATTAAAATCATATGTCATCGGATATGCACTGATATTACCAATAGATCTAACTCTCTTATAGTAGCTCCATTCTCCTTTTTGCTCGCCTTCGATAGCACGTGCATAAACGAACAACTCTTTGTTTGGTTGCACAGCAATTTCCTGATTGTTTGCCACTTGAATTACATCTGTTGCTGCATTCAATTGTGCTGTTGTCAAACAACTTTCACTTACAACAACCTCATATTGCGAATAGTTGTTTGCAAAATTCAATTGCAATGACGACGCCTGTGTTATTGAAATTTTGAAATTTGGCACTTCCAATGCTTTTTCTACATGTATATCCAAATCATCAATGTAGAAAAGATTTGATCCATCAAAGTCCGACATGAAAGCAACAAACTTACCTGTACCTTTATAATTTTCCAACGACACAAAACATTCGTAATAGTCACAAATATTTGAAACTTCAACAGTATCTACTGCCACAAATGTGTGTTTATCCGCAGGGTTAGTCATAACACCCACTATTATAGCAAAATAATCTGGCGAATGTACTGATGGTTGATTATAATGGATTGTTTTCCACGAGATACGCACCTTGCTCATATCTTCTACATCCAATAATGGAGTAGTTGCATATGCCCAATTGCCTGCTGGTATTGGTCTAACATCAAGACCTGCAATGTTAACTTGACCAAATGACAACACAAATGAAGTATCCGACGAATAATGATGTTGTCTATTGTCTGGAACATAAGAGTTTATGAAAGGAAGACATTCTTCCACACTACTAAATGAATACCATGTGCCAAGTCGAGACACATAACCAGCAGTTGCTTCTACATTGAAATCCTCATAATAAGGCAACCCCTTTATATTTGCTGTCGTAAAAGAGTCAACTACCCACGCACTGCTTTCACCGTAACAATTCGATTTTATATAGCAATAATATTTAGTCGCTGGATTTAATGAGTCTAATTGGTAACTCCAAAGCGCTGCAATATCTTCTGAAAAAACAAATTCCGATGAACTCATTTCTTCTATTTGCTCTACATCATATTTGTTTGTCGACAATCTAACCGAAAATGTTTCTGCATCAAATGCACCAAGCCAACTCAACACTGCCGAGTTATTAGAAATCTCTTTGAACACAATGTTGTAAGGGTCCATACAGTTTGGTGTAGAACGTACAATTACTTTATCAATAACCACACCATGACCAAGATTATCTGTTGCCTCAAATGCAATTTGATATGTTTTTGTTCCACTATTCAAACGCAACGTATCCAATTGCCATCTATTCAATGGTTTATCAAACACCTTAAGTTCTACCCATGGATTTTCTGGTGATGTACGATACAACACCTTCAAGGTATCAAAGTCCGATGCCCAACGATCTTGAGCATGAGCAAAAACCAAAATAGGTTGATACAAATTTGACACATCTACAGCTGGCAAAACCAAACGTGTTTTTGCGTTTTTAGTCACTCTTGATGTGTTACGAAACGCCAAACGATGTGTACCATCAAAAGCATTTGATGGATGAGAAAGGTCTGTACTCTCAACTGTCCAGTTGATGTCACCCGACAATTTCTCCTGTATCCATTCTTGAGGGATACCATTCTCAAAGCTTTCATTGAGAATCTCTCCGTATTCTTTCGAATACAGAACATGTGTCGTCAATAATACTACTAACAACACAAAGAGTTTTTGTAATTGATTTTTCATAAAATATTAATTTAAAGATTAAGTTAAAAGCTATCTAACTTGTATTTTATAACTATAAACACTTTGATCTATATCAACAAAATACAACAAATATACACCTGCCATATTAGGCGCCACAAAATATGGAGTATCTTCATCTATATAAAATTCATCTAACAACAACCCTGTAATGCTATAAACAAGTATCCTACCTTCAAACAACCCATCAATATAAACTCGTTGAGATTTATCTAACAACGTCATTTTCAGTAAATCATCTCCGTAAGACACATTATCAACCCAAGTAGCTTCATCACCTGGGCATATCTTACAAGTTGGCATCACTACACCATCATCTGCACGTTCCAATTCCAAATAATAACAATCACCCTCTCTAAACGTCTCTCCATCTCTCAAATAAAGATAAGGATTAGTTTCCCCTTCTATCTTTTCATCGTTCTTATACCACTGATAACTCACAAATGAATATCCGCCATTAAATTCTTCATTATAAATAGTGATAAGATTGTCAAACTTAGGTTGCATAATCGAAGCACTATAGTACACATCAAATTTTAATATCATTGTATCTGCATCACAAATAATCGATTCATCTTCAAAAAATATAGATGCAGAATAACTATTCGGACGACAATCTGCAGGTATTTTCACTGTGAATGTTTCACTACTCAAATCCACAGGAACACCTATTTGATCTACAAACCCACATGCATGAGCCAAGTTATCAAACAAGACAGAATAACGTTTCGGTTCTCTACTACCTTTTCCCAAATTATACTTGATTTCAATCTCTGTCTCTCCCGAACAAAAAGCTCTATAATTTTCCCCAAAATCCACAGTAATAGGATCTTCAACATAGAGATTCAAAAATACCACACTATCACAACCATATTCGGTATTAAAAACAGCACGATATTTACCCGTTTTGTTCAACGCCTGTCCATCAAACATATATGCTTGAGTCGAACAAACCGTGTCACTTATATACACATCATCTGGTAATGGCTTAAATTTCAAGTCGAGCACAGTCACACTATCACACTCCCAACAATTTTTCAACTCCTCAACGTACACACCATCCACCGCACGCACTTTTCCATTAAATTGTCGAACCGAACCCTCACAATATACTTCATGAAGCGTATCATTATGAGCATAAATAGGTGGCACAATGATAGTAGTAGAATAACTACTATCGCATGCTCTATCCGAGATATATGCTGTAAGTGTCACTAAGAGAGTGTCCCCCTCATTCGGCACTGTATACGAAACATCATTTGTTTCTGTTTTATACTCCATCTCACCATTGTCAATAATCCATTCAAAGGACTCACAAGGCTCTGTTGTTGGAACCGACACACTATCAATTCGAGTATGCACACAACTCTTATTACGCAAAAATATCTTATTCTCACAATTTTTCGCAACCAATTCACATTCAAAATCGGCATGAGGATAACGAGGCAATACCAATGTCGACAATTCAAAACCACACCCATCAATATCTTCATAATCAACCCTACAATAATATGTAGTTGTATCATTAGTCGGAACCTTTATTGCGCGTTCCGTAGAAAATGCATTCTCTCTATCTTCTGTTGTTGTCCAAAAATATCTAAATCCATCTGGTGCCTCCATTTCCATCTCTAACTCATCACCACAACCCGTACTTTTTATGACGGCATCTACACAATCTAGCGTAAAATAAGCATAACCACCATGAGCTGTACGCGTACAATCTTGAGTAATCAATCGTATTTGAATTGTTTGACCACGATACTCCGAAAGATTAAGACCTATCGCTGTCCAATCTTTCCATACATAACTCCCATGTTTATTCCACTTTACATTACCATCTGGGGTAAACTCAAACTCGCCACATTTACGACTAATCACCTTACCCCATTCATCTATCAATTCAAGTTTAAAATAAGGATCTTCTGCAGGACCATGACCCGGTGCCTCTAGCACTACTGCATATTTCATCAAAATAATAGATGGTCCTATCGTATCTACATAGTGTTCATACGTAATACCCTCTGCTTGTGCATCTACATCCCAGTTGCCAAGACGCACCGAAGCAAAAGATCCATCTGGAATTGTTTTCAACCTATTCCCTGTACGTGGGTCATATTCTCCTTGTTTCCAGTTTACAGTATGACGGCTTCGCATACTATTCGAACCAAAATCCAAAGGTCCTGCCCCCGAAGTTCCCAAATTAGTAGGTGTCAATGCTGCTCGTCCCCTAGTTGGATCGGTCGCTTTCCCCACCAAACACCAAACACCCTCTCTGTCCAATGTCACATAGTCTATACAATGTCGCTCTGGACAAAAACAAATAACTCCATTCTTTGTTACCCAAGCACTCTCAATCCAGCTATCATCATCTGATTTACGACAAAGACCTCTAACCCTAACATCATACGACCCCTCCGACAAATTTGGCACAATAACTTTCTTATTAGCCGTAAAGATTTTTCCTCGCCAATTTATTTTATCCGAAGGTCGATATTCAAACTCATACATTTCATTCGAACCATCCCATTCCACCCAAAGCGTATCGCACGACGATCTCACACTCAAACCCTCAGGTTTCCAACAATCCGACGATGTTATCTGAATATTGTCAATTACAGCAGCTTGTGGATAAAGCTGAGCTGTATCCGTATTGCTATTTTGCCAAACAAACAACATACAATATTTAGTATCCGCCAACAATGTCTGTGCTCGTTGATTATCTGTCATTGACCAACTATTCCAATTTTGCTCTCCATACAAAGTTGCATTTGGTGTAATTGACGACAAACAATAAGGAAGATCCGCCAAACGCGACGATGATGCTTGCAACGAAGATTCCCCGCCTAACACCGATATTGGCAAAAACCAAAACTTAAGCATCGACACTTTATCTCGGCCAATACATTTATAGTCAAACGAAACATCTACACTATATCTATTCGAACCTAACGACGAAGGTATTTCTACTATTCTATACGCAATAGACAAATTTGGTCGAGCGCCATAATTAGTCGTCATCCCCGAATCACATGTGATATACATCGAATTATAACCCTCATTATAATCCGTATTTCCTATCATCCATTTATCCAAACAATTCACACCATCACTACCCGCATTAAGCGTCCAGTTTGCTATCTCCAACGAATCTTCAAATCCACACAAAAACGGAAGCGATATCGCTTGCGCTCTTAAGGCAACTGTTGCTACTAAAGCAAAGAACAATAGCAATATATTCTTAACCAAAAATTTCATATCGTAAAATCTTTATCAATAAATAACTATTTGTTGTATATCACGTTGATTATTTTCAGATATAAAATCAAAAATATAGAATCCTCTTTCAAGGCGGATTGTATTCATCCCGTTTTCAACATCAAACTCCCCATACAACAATCCCGAAGATGTCCAAACTCTCAAGCGAGCATTACTACTTGCGCTCACTTTAGCTATAGAACTTTCATCATTCGAAACCGAAAATACCACCTTCTTATCTTCTTCTACTTCCGAATAATCAAACAAATCAATCACACATGACATCAACTTAATGTCACTTCCCTCTCGCGTCAACAACACGGCATATTCTGCATCCAAATCCAACCCATCTTCTTCATACAATATCGACGCAGTTGCACCCTCTATCGGAGCTCCATTCTTATACCACTGGAATGACGTAAACTCATAATTTCCCCCATTATAATCAGCATTCTTCACCGCCAACACATCTTTCCATCGCTGAGCCAACACCTCTTTAGAATAAAGCACCTCTAAAGGTATCATCTCCCCATCTTTACCTCCACCACACGACTTATCTCCAAATTTCACATTCAACATATATCTACCTGCCTCAATATCCTCTGGCATCGGTATCACCAATTGCGAATCTATTGGCTTAAGCACTTCCGTCTCTTCATAACTTTTCGTATCCGAAACTATTTGAGCCGTATAAGAAAGTATTTTACCCGAAATAATATCATAACCAACATTAAAACTATTTTCATCGGCACACACCGTAACCAACGAATCAAAATTAACATAAAGCGCTTGATTCACAACAATATTAAGATCCACAATACTATCACAACCCAACGAAGTCTTACCTACAAATCTGTACGTACCTGTCTCTTTAATCTCCCTCTCATTAAAAACATATATTTCATCACTACAAATAGTATCATACACAATAGTATCAAACGGATGCGCCACAACCAAATCCAACACAACAATGCTATCACAGCCATAATCAGTGCGCACAGTGTCCGAGTAATAGCCTTGCTCCGAGTAAGTTTTACCATTAAATTCATAACTCGAACCCTCACA
>JAZLEE010000003.1:0-4797 GCA_045615085.1 Candidatus Aphodosoma sp.
GTAGGGTTGATTGCGATTGAGCAAAACTATTGATATCTGTGACGCAAGGTGAGAAAATTACATTATTACTATATTTCAGTAATTCGCGTTTGAAGAAAAGTCCAGCACGACGATTCGGGAATATAAATGTAGTTCGAGATAATTCAGGTAGATTGGCGTATATCTGTGCTATTTTAGATAAGAATATCATGGTAAGAACTTGTTAAATATTGAATTAAAACTTAATTTGGTGTGTGTTTCCTATACATGCGTTTGGGTAGGGTATGTGTAGGATTCTGCAGAGGGTCGGACAAAGGTCTTCAATCGCAATATTTGATTGTGTTGTTTTTATATCTTTTGTCCAAATAGCAATAGGTGTATATGGTTGAATAATAGATGGGTATAGTGTGCGTTGTAGTCGTTCGTCATACTCAGTCCAACCAGGCAATAGAGTGAAAATTACATCACCTGAGCGGTTTTTGAAGTGGGAGTTGCGCATGCGCGAAGGAATGTCGTTAGGCAAACTTGCTGCCGTTTGTATTTGATGAGCAGGTATTGCTGTATGCACTCCTGAAAATTCGAGCATAAATTGTGCTACATAATTTTGTATCTCCACCATTTTTATGCCTTCGTCCTCTATGAGCGACTTATTGAGACATATATTTTTGTCGTAGTAGCCCGACACCCATCGGCCCTGTCCGTATATAGCCATCAAGTAAGAATTGAGCAATGCCATTGCACGGCGCGAATTGAACGAACCTGAAGGGATGAGAGGATTGTCTTTTACTATTTGATTAGCATTGTTGTGTGGCGCAGTCAACACAATCACGGTATTATCCAGTCCCACAGATATTTCTATTATATCGAGCAATGCTTTTATGTTGCGGTCCAATCGAGTTATAAGGTCCTCGTTCTCTGCACAAAGCATATGAGAGTCGAATGGCGACCGTGCATTGAATTCTACACACAATAGGTCAGTGGCATCATCAGTTCCCAATTGTTCGTCTCTTATAGCGCGTGTAGCCAACTCTTTTATTATATCATTGATAAATGGTGATTTACGGAATTTACTCATAAAATCGTAATTGTCGTCTTTATCGTTGAATTGAAGAAATGTAGGGTTGGTATTATTGAAAAAGTAAGATTCATGAGGTTCGTATTGATACGATGCCAACGAGAAAAGCGACTGCCAATTATTAGAGCACGAAGAGCGAAGAAGATTCTCCTTATTTATTTTCTGAGCCCAAAGAGGCAACCCCTTGTCGTAATATGTCGAGGTACAAATCGAAGCATTAGCATTGTCAAACCAAATAGCACCATCGGCAAGATGTCCGCCAAGCATGATTGCTGTTTCAGCAGACAATCCAATCGCATAGACTTTTGATTTTGGATTATTTAGTTTTAATTGGTCAGCGATTGTAGTTGCTTGCAATAGTCGAGGCGACACTGTTTCTTTTGTATTTATGCCTTCATAGCGAGCATCGTCGATGCACGAAACAATGTTGTCGTCGATGAGTGAATAGAAATAATCAGCTATAATACCGTGATAATGAGGTGTTGAACCTGTCATCATTGAGGCATAGTCAGTCGTAGCACTAGTCACAATATAAGAGCATGTCGCATTGGGATTGTATGCTCCCGAAATCAAGCGTTTCATCCCATTCGGTTCAAGCATACGCGAGAAAGCCTCTATTTCATAATTATCAAGTCCATCGATTGAAATAATCACTGCGAGGCGAGGCGGAGTCTTTGTAATAGGCTTATTGGCAAATGTAATCGATGTAACAAGTAAGAGTAGTATCGTCAAACAATGTTTCATATTTTGTCTTATTTCTGGTGGTGGCGTTTTATTTTAGATTTATAAGTTTCTACTATTGTGCTATTTGTCGTAAGTATCAAACCCCACATCGACAATATTTGAGGCGTAGATTGTTGTACATTTGTTATAAGCGTAATGATAAACACTAAGCAAAGTACAATATTCACGATAGCAAATATGAATTTTACTATTCTTAATGATTTTGTTCTGATAAATAGCAATATAGCCAATATAATATTGAGTGGATTGCACCACAATATATTCATGTTGTTGTTGACGATAGGGTGGTGCGAACAAAACCAAAGATACGAAATAATCATCCCAACGATTGCCGATACAAAGAGAATCAATTGCGTAAAATAAGGTACGTAACGTTTTTTCTTATAGACATATAAGACGCACAACAAAGCCAACAAAATAGGTATTACAATCGACCCATAATACGTAGTTGCTGGAGTGCTAAATATTTTGCGCGGAGCCTTATGCATCATTTCTTGACTCTTTACAATAGGCGTCAAACCATTGTCTGTTACGTATTTAGTGCAATTTAATACCGACATCGTATATAGCGGAAACGAAACACTCTCTTTCGGCGAAATATATTTGTCCGCACTACTACCTACTATGAGGTTGATACCCGTATTGTAGAGCGAACCTATTGGTATGTACGAGTTTATGATATCTCTATATGTGATTTCTTGTTGTGGTATATCCAAACTCACTTTGTAGTTGAACGAACTAATAATAGCTTGATAAGGTCGCGTTGCGCAATTGTCGAATATAAAGTTGTAGCGATATTTTCTATTTTCAGGTCGGTAGTTTTCCCACAACTTAGCCCAAAACTCTTGTTTTTGTTTTGGTGTGAAATCCAATTCTTGTGCATATATTGCCGATCCGCGTTCGATGTATTGGAGAACGAAAAATTTTGTACTATAAACACCCATTTCATAGTCGGTGTTGCCCGAAATGAATCGACCTACAAAATTTGGCGTATCAAAAGAGAACAACCCCCAATGGAATACTTCATCTATTCCTGTCACAGGGTCATACACCCTAATACCAGAATGTCCAAAGCGTTCATATACCTCTTCTCCCGGCTCGCAAGTTACAAGATAGAATTTTGCATCGTCGGAGATACTTCTAATATTGTCAACTCGCGAACGTATAATAGCCTTATACTCTGGTATATTCGTAGGGATAGTAGATGCCCAAACAATACCACCTACCAATGCTAATAATATAGATAATACAACCTTTTTCATTCCAAAAATAATTATAACTCCTTACTGTTAACTTTTAATTATTTATGCAATTTAAGTTTCATTCCTACCTCAGCTGGAGTACCATACTCAAGGCCATTGAGTTTATACAATGCTTTCAACGTAATACCATATTCTTGAGCAATAGAGTGCATACTTTCTCCAGCGCGCACTTTATGTATAGGCGTACGTTTCTTAGTTGTCGCACGTTTTTTCGCAAGATATACATAGTCATTGTAATATAGGTCAATTTCATGAGGAAGGTCGTTGTAGTAGAGTAGACGTTTCACGCTGATGCCCGATGCTTTAGCAATATTAGCAAACGAATCGTCTGACAAAAGTTTATAGCAACGCACACCATTGTTCACTATTTCCACATATCCAAACAGTTTCTCTTCTCTGAGTGACTTATCCTCTTTCTTTTTCTCTTCTCTCTTTATATCTCCGCCAGTTTTATTGCTTCCTTGAGTGTCAAATTCATACAATTTGTATGTTTCAATGATATTAATTAATTTTTGTGGATATTTTGGGTCTGTAGCATATCCTGCTTGTTTCAATCCGTATGCCCATGATTTATAATCGGTGATTTTATAGTCATACAAAAATGCATAACGCTGACGTTTTAAGAATGCAGCATGGTCGTCATACGATTCCTTAGCCGATTTATAACAACGGAAACATTCGTTTGGTCTATCATCATCTCTGCGAGTTGAACGGCCATACCAATCGCTACCGCATTTGATACCAAAGTGGTTGTTACACTCTTGCGCCAGCGAACTTTCGCCTGCGCCACTCTCCAAAATACCCTGTGCTAATGTGATACTCGCAGGTATGTGATGCTCGTTTTGGCATTGAATGGCAAAGTCCGAATATTTTTCAATATATGCCTCATACTTCGGATTGCGCGATTGTGCACTTAATGCACTGATAACTAAACTCAAAAATAATAAAGATAATACTTTTTTCATATGATGTTTTTCTAAAATTCTAACTTGCAAATATACAACTTTTTTTTCGCTTTTGCAACTATTTTCTTTATAAAAATATCCAATTCTTTTAATTAACTGCTGTTCAATATAAAGATTTCAAGAGAGATAAAAAAAATACGCGCAGCGTAAAATTCTTGCGATAAGTAAGAGCAATAGAGCTTGCTCTAATTGCCGAGCGGAGCAAGAATCTTGAGCATAGCGAAAAAATCTGTGCGATTTGTTGAGCTCCTCCCCTGAGTTAGGGGAGGTGTCCGTAGGACGGAGGGGTTTGTTATCCGTGCAATCTGTGCAATCTGTGGGAGAAAAATATTTGTGAAAATTTGTGTTATTTGTGGGAGATAAATAATGTTCTGTGATAGCAAAAATCTGTGCGAAACAATGCCCACCAAAATACAATAACCCCCTCCCTTCATTAAATATACTATACAGCAACCTGCAAGCAACCTTCACCCTACCTTCGCAACCCCCTCTCAAATACAATAAGCCCCCTCTTTTTAATCACTTTTTTACCACTTTTTACCACTCAAAAAACAATCTATTTTTCCTCCTCAAAAACTCCCCTTATCTCTAATAGCAAATTTCTAAAAAATATTAAAATTTTCACATTGTCAATTGCAAAAAAAGTCGTAACTTTGCACCTTCAAATTTTAACTTCAATTTATTAACTATTTTTTACGTAAGAGGTTGAGTATTAGGTTGAAATTATCGATATAGTTTTTCATTCCTCACTCCTCATTCCTCACTCCTCATT
>JAZLEE010000004.1:0-9739 GCA_045615085.1 Candidatus Aphodosoma sp.
CAAAGCAAGCTTTGTTCATGCTGCCCCTCGACTTGCATGTGTTAAGCCTATCGCTAGCGTTCATCCTGAGCCAGGATCAAACTCTTCATTGTACATTTTTATTTTTCTTGTTTGTCCTAATCTCAAGCTTTATTGTAGTTAATCTTGACGGTGGTAATTTTTATTTTACCTTGTACTTATACTACATTTTGTTGTTTTCAATCTTTCAAAGAACTTCCGTTTGTCACGCTCGTTTTTTCGGAGCGAGACGGACTGCAAAGTTACAACATTTTTTTGAACTACCAAAATATTTCAAAAAAAATATTTCATTTTTCTTTCAAACGTCTGCTGTTTTGTTTCGCAGGCAACCTCTCTCGATTGCGGATGCAAAGGTACAACATTTTTTCAAACTACCAAAATATTTTTAATCTTTTTCTTAAACTTTTTTATAAGTCACTGTTTTTCAAAAAGAAAAATTTTTATATTACCTCTTTTTTTATGCTTAAAAACATATTTTTACTCGTTTTTTGAGGCTTTTTTATGCTTTTTCAGCCCCCTTCAATGACGTTTTTTTCGCGTTTTCGGATTTTTTTTTGTTTTTTTGATAAATTCAGTTTAAAATAAGGCAAAAAAAGAGAGATTTTTTTTATCTCTCTTTATAGGGTATATATTTCTCTATACAATAAGGTGAACTATTTTAAAGCATAATAATCGACAATTTCACCTCATAAACTCAATAACTTTATAGGAACTTTGCAAACTTTGCAAATCGTTATGATAAAAATGACTGTTTTCTTCGGTGAAGGTTGCTTGAACCTTGCTTAAATTTCCAATAAAAAACAACACCTTATATATAAGGGTTAATTTTTCATTTATTATAACGACAATTTTTCCTATCTGATTTATATTTCAAAACTACCTCTTTAGTAACTGTTGCCTTACCTTGATTCCATCCAGATTCTGGATAATCCAATTTCACCAATGTCGTATCTGACTGATATTCTCCTCTTCGTTTTCCATCTACATCTCGGGCAATAAGATATACTTCTCTATGTGGCCAACCTCTATATTCCATTTCAAACGACCCATCCTTGCCACTAACCACCGTGCCCAACGTACGATTTTGTCCGTCTTGCACTTCAATTTCTATACCTTGTACTGGTCGCGACTTGAGATTTTTTACTTGTCCACTAATTTCAAAACTACCTGATGGCACACCATACTTCGCCATCACTTGGTCGATTGATGCAACTCCAAAGCATGACAATATAGACATCAAAATAAAATTCAAAAGTCTCAAAACTATTTTTCTCATTTTTTCTCTACTATTTTGATAATATAATCAGGACCTTTTACTACCTCATCAAATTTGAGAATTACACCTTCTCTAGTCTTTTCATATCTAATTTTTCGTCCATCGGTCAATGCCGTAATCGATTTAACTTGAAAATCAAGAGGCAAATACAACGATTTTTCTTTTAAATTTAGAATATGAACATACAAAACATCGTCCTTACGAGTTGTCACACCCCACGATTGTGGTTTAATATCACCTGCAACTGTCCCATAAATTGCTTCTCCATTCTCACGAAGCCACTCTCCAAGACCTTTAAGTCGATCAAGTGCAGCCTCTGGCAACTCTCCACTCGGCTGTGGTCCAATATTCAACAATAAATTGGCCCCCATACCTGATGTTTTAACCAACAATTGAATCAAGGCATCGAGCGACTTATAATTTTGGTCCGCCACTTTATAGCCCCACATTCCATTCATTGTTTGGCATGTCTCAAGCGGAAGATTGCTTATATCCATATCACCCGAATAACCTGCCTTATTTTCTCCTGGTACATCACGCTCAAAAATCTGAATATCTTCTCCTTGATGCACATTAACATGATGATTATTACCCACTAAACACGATGGTTGCAATCTATGTATCAGTTCATACTGATAATCCAATTGCCAATCAAATGGCACTGTATCAACATCATGGTCCCAAAAACCATCAAACCATATCGCGCCAATCTTACCATAATTTGTCAACAATTCAGTCAATTGATTGTTCATAAAATTATAATACGAAGCCCAATCATTTTTCTTTGGATCGCGATATTTAGTCCGTGCCGTACGTCCTTGTGGATAATCTTCTCGAGTCCAATCTATATGCGAATAATATAAATTGAGCATTATACCTTGTTTATGACACTCTGCTGCAAGTTCAGCCACAACATCTCTACCATATGGCGTTACATCTACAATATTATAATCCGAATACGCCGTATTCCACATCGAGAATCCATCATGATGGCGAGACGTAAAAGTGATATATTTCGCTCCCGAATCTTTTATTGCCGCCACCCATTCCGAGGCATCAAATTTTGCCGGATAAAAACCCGCAGCAGCTTTGGCATACTCCTTCGGATCGAGTTTTGCATTATGAAGATACCATTCGCCTTGTCCAAACATGCTATAGATTCCCCAATGGATAAAAATGCCGAATTTCATATCCGAAAACTCTTTTCGAGCCTTAAGATTTTCTGCAGAAGGCACATATTGTTGCGCCACAATCGACACAACCATCGACAAGAATAATAACACAAAAAATATTTTTTTCATAGTATCAACATATTTCAAACGACAATAAATCAATACAAATCTATCCACTCCCAGCGATTACCTTGATGATTCAAAAATTTCTCAAGGTCTGCACGTTTTATTATCAACGAAGCGGTATTCTCACATGGATGATACGATACTCGCTCGGCTTGTTGCAAATTTCTATCTACAAACACTATCACATGATGCTCTGCGTCATTAATCAAACCAAATGGCGTAACCGATCCTGGTTTCACTCCTAAATATCGCATCAAGCGCTCTGGCGAAGCAAACGACAATTTTCCTTGATGCAATTGTTGTTCAATGGCATGTATATTCATCTCGGCATCGCAATCGAGCAATACCAAATAGTGTTGATTACCCTTGTGATTTCTAAAAAACAAATTTTTACAATGACGTGCATCATGCCCCTCCCAATATTGTTTTGCTATTTCAATTGTTGGTGCCTCTGGATGCTCAATATACTCATACGCAATATCTAATTGCTCAAGCAATTCATATAATTTTGGATCTCCGTTCATATTACTATAAATTTAAGGTACAAAGTTAACTATTTTTCTTCAATTCCAACGATTTTTTCTCGTTTTTATTTTATACAAAAGCACAATATGCACATCTGTTCGATGATTCGAACTTATCAAATCATGCGACGACCCAATCTCTTCTCTATCCGAATATGTCGTTTGTGCCACTCGCAATGCCATTGTCAATCCAAATTTGAATTTATAATCGGCCATCAAATACCATCTAAATGCCGAGCCATACAATGCTGGTGTATATCCCGACATTGGCACATCTGCCTCATATAAATAGAATCTGTTTGCCCATGTCGGAGCGCCATACAATGCCATTCTCGCCTTCAACCTCAGAGGCAACGCACCCACTCCGCAACTCACATCTTGATAAAACAAATATCCAAATGTTGGTTTCACAAACACACCATCCACTTTTTCCTGAGCTACATTCATCTGTATTCCTGTCACAAAATCACAACCTCCCGATTCATACGCCACTTTCACACTACCCATTCCCACTCTATCCATCGACGATTGCGACACATGCCACCCCTCTTCTCTATACCATCCCGGACGTTCTTTATATCTCAACGAACTATTCATCAATATATTATCACTCAATCTACCATCAAAATCACATCTCAATTCATATCCCACACACGCTGCCTGCCACGCATCACTCTCCACCAAATCTCTGTACACATCAGCCAAAAACGACAGTCTTTTTCCCATTCCCACAGGCAACTGCATTACCACACTTGCCCCATGTTCTCCATTCACACCCGACAACGACGATGCCGAATTTGCCCAAAACGCATGATACTTTGGCGAAAAATATCTATAATTCAATGCAAATTGCATTTCACTCAATGGTCTAACCAACAATGTATTAGTCATTGCCACACCCATATTTTGCGACATTGCCACCTCTCCCGACAACCACACTCTTCTCCTATTTACCGAATAATCCACCGATGCTCCCCACTCTCTATCTCTATCTCCATCAAAATCCAAACTACTTCGTCCCACAAAAGGCAACGAAAAGAATCCTCCATATCCCGTTACTCCCAAACTCCAAAATTTTCCTTTATACCCCACATTCATGCCCACAGTATGCACATCCACCGCACCTCTACGCAATATTTCCAATTCCGACCTATGATACCCCGTCGTCGAATACGACCGAAATCCGCCTCCCGTTGTATCTGCATCAAGTCCCGTATATCCATAAAATGGTGTTATACTCAATCCGCCTACATTCGCTGTTACCGCAGCACCCACCAATCCTGGCATTTCCGACACTCCGCCATACCCTCTAACACCCCACGCTCCACTATTTCTATCCAACACTTGCGACAACCTACTACCATACTTCTGCTGTCCTATCAACAATCCTCGACCAAATCCCGCTCTATACGACCCCACCACCACACGCGATACATACTCCAAGTTCGATGCTTCTACATACATTCTATACAAATCAAAGCCTCTATTCCACGGCTCACCAGCGTCCGACTCCATTGCCACTCCTGCCCTAAAATTATCTCCTGCCTCAAAATCATATCTACTCAACAATCTAAACGGTTCGCCTCTATAATATCCCGTTTCATATCCCTTTCGCGGTTCACAAGTCACATCCGACCGCATCACCACTCTATGCGTCAAATACTTAAATGCATCCTTCCACTTCGTTGTGTCACTCACTTCTCCTACCACCATCACTGCTGGCAATAGCAATAACAATGGCGACTCTATGTCATGCACCATTTTCAACTCGCCAATCGAGCGCACCGGACCATAATAATCAGCATAAAACAACAACTCCTCCACCATCACATCACTCACAAATCCCAACTCTTCCAACTGCTGACGCGATGCTCCATTCCACTCTATCGGATTGTCATACACCCTACGCAATCGCAATTCTAAATCCTCCACATCCAATCCCTCTCCCGATTCGTCCTCGCCAAGATAGGTCAACACCAACGCATAAAATTGGTCGAACGACAACCGCTCGGCCTCTACCATCAGCACTGATGCGCAACACATCACAACCAACAAAATCCGACGAAAACTAACTCCTAAATCTACCACAAAATATATCGATAAAATACAATAAGTCTCACCCTTACCTAAATATACTATCCAGCAACCTTCAAGCAACCTTTACCCTACCTTCCGGACCCCCTCTAAAATACAATAAGCCCCCACTAAAATCTATACGCCAAATTCGACAACAACGACATCCCAATCCTAAAATCTGCCTCTGCCACCAAATCAAATCCAAATCCTCCAAAATTAACACCAACCCCAAGCGAAGGCACCACATAATCCGCTCCACGCGCACCTACCCTCACAAGCAACTCCTCCATAATCCTATACTCCATCCCCACAGCCCAATCCACACCTCTATTCAACACATATCCCACTTGCACCAACACATCCAAATCCCTCATTAGTCCATAATTACATCCCACATGCATCATCACTGGCAACTTCCGCGCCACGTCATTATAATCCACCTGAGCAAACATAGGGTTAAACATCCTAAATCCCAATACACACCTATCCGTCACATCCACTTGCAACCCCACTTGCACCGTAGCCGAATGCCTATAACCCACTCCGTCAGGCAAGTACATATTAAAATAATCAAACTCCACTCCAAATGCAACAATACCCCATCTTCGCGCCAATGTCACAGCCGCCATCATCTCATGATAATCGGCATAGCCAAAGAAATTAAACGATGCCCCAACATTAAAATACTTAGTCGGCACTGCCACCGACACATATTCATCCGACAACTCCTCCGCAAAATACCTATTCTCATACCCCACCGATGCCACCACACTCTCCTCTCGACCCAACACCGCAGGATTTCCAAATGCCAACCATCGCTCCGTAAACACCACACCCGCTCCTGCTGGCGCAACCCCCAAAGGCAAAATTTCCTGTATCTGAGCCATCATCTGACTCAAATACAGGAAATTCAATATCAATAGCAAAACTATTCTCTTCATTAGTCCACTTTTATCCAATTCGAAAGAACCGAAACTATATTCTGACGTGCAATCTCTGGTTTCATTGCCTCCTCTTGCGAGATAGAACGAGACGACGACTCCAAACATTCCGATACACCCGCACGAATCAATGCCTCTCTATCTTCCACATATCCGGCTATTGCCAAAACTGGCACTCCCGCCTGATTCGATCTACGAAGCAATCCTGTCAATGCCTTACCCATAAGCGATTGCTCATCAATCGTACCCTCACCAGTAATCACCAAATCCGCCTCCTCTACCACATTATCAAAATCAAATGCATCCAACACACAATCAATTCCCGAACGCAATTTGGCTCCCAACAAAGCCGCAAAAGCACCACCAAAACCACCTGCAGCACCCATACATGGCTGATTTTCAATAGTCACGCCACAACAACGACGCCACACATGGCTAATATGACGCAATCCCGCATCAAGCAATTGCACCTCTTCTTCATTTGCACCCTTTTGTGGAGCATATACAAATGCAGCACCTTGTGGACCAAACAACGGATTTTGCACATCACATGCAATAGTCAAATCCACATCTGCCATCTTACGTTTCAAATTTGTCAAATCAAGGTGTGTCACCTCATTCAACATCGAACCTGTAATAGGAGCCTTAATAATACGACCTTGCGAGTTATAACAACGCAAACCTAATGCCTGCATTGCGCCAAGACCAGCATCATTCGTTGCGCTACCTCCAATTCCTACCAAAAACTTACGATAACCCAAGTCCAAAGCAGCTTGCATCATCACACCCACACCATAAGTCGTAGTATTCATCGGATTACGCTCTTCTGCCGATAGCAATGTCAAACCCGCAGCCGTAGCCATTTCTATAATAGCGCATCGACCAATCGCACCAAATTGCACTTTTATCGGACGCATCAATGGGTCAAATGCATCAATTGTATGATAACGACCATTCAATCTATTCACCAAAACCTCAGTCAACCCCTCTCCACCATCACTCAATGGCAACGACACTACCTCACATTCTGGCAATATATCATTAAATGTTTTCGAAATTGTCTCTGCTACTTCCGTAGCTGTCAACGATCCTTTGAACGAATCTACTGCAATAACAACCTTTTTCATAATATCTAAGTGTTTTTGTTTTTCAATAATTTTGAGTGCAAATATACAAAAAATAATCCACATTCACACACACTCTTAATAACACAATTATACATTTTTATTGTGCATTAAGCTTTTTTAGAATTATTTTCCTTGTATAAAACAATAAAAAATCGTAACTTTGCACAATTATGACAGATACTACTATATTCGAAAATAAAAAAATAGCTTTTCAAACGCTTGGTTGCAAACTCAATTTTGCTGAAACATCTGCCCTCGGCCGACAACTCAGCGAAATAGGATTCGTCAAGTGTAAAATGAACGAAGAAGCTGATGTTGTGATAATAAACACATGCTCCGTGACTGACACTGCCGACAAAAAAGGTCGACAAATGATTCACCGAATGATCAAAAAACACCCCAAAGCCTACATCGTTGTCACTGGTTGCTACGCACAACTAAAACCTGAAGAAATTGCTAATATTGAAGGCGTCGACCTCGTGCTCGGCGCAAACGAAAAAGTCATCCTACCGCAATTTCTCGAAAATATAGAAAAAAAACAACAAGGCGAATTCCACGTAGTGCGTACTGCTCAAATACGCAACTTCCGTCCTGAATGTAGTGCCGACGACCGCACTCGCCATTTCCTCAAGGTTCAAGATGGTTGCGACTACTATTGCACCTATTGCACCATCCCATTTGCTCGTGGTCGTAGTCGCAATGCCTCTATTGCCGAAACTATCGCTATTGCTCAACAAGCAATAGCCGATGGTGCAAAAGAGATTGTTCTCACTGGCGTAAACACTGGCGACTTCGGACGCAGCACTGGCGAAACTTTCTTCGACCTCATCAAGGCCCTCGACGCTATCGAAGCCGAAGTCAGATACCGCATCTCAAGTATCGAACCCAACCTTCTCACCGACGAGATTATTGACTTTGTTGCTAACTCACAACACTTTGCCCCTCATTTCCATATACCTTTGCAAAGTGGTAGCAACGAACTACTCAAACTCATGCATCGCCGATACGACACTGCTCTATTCGCCTACAAAATCAACCGCATCAAACAGGTCATGCCTAATGCCTTCATCGGTGTCGATGTTATGGTTGGTGTCCGTGGCGAAACATTAGAACTCTTCAACGAGTGCAAACAATTCATCGAAAGCTTAGATATCAGCCAATTGCATGTATTCACCTACTCCGAACGCGCTGGCACCAAAGCTCTAAACATCGAACCAATCGTTCCTATCAACGAACGCCGTCGTCGCAACGAAATATTGCAACAAGTATCCGATTCCAAGCTCAACACCTTCTATCAAAGCCAACAAGGCAAGGAGGCAATTGTTCTTTGGGAAGATTCAAAAAAAGGCGACATGATGCATGGTTTCACCGAAAACTACGTAAAAGTAGAAACCAAATATAACAAAAACAAAGTAAACACATTTGAGAAAATAACAATAAAAACAGAATAACTATGGCAAAAGAAGCAGTAAACTCAGGTATCGGACACAACATTATTGCTCAAGGCACTAAAGTTGTAGGCACAATCACTACTAATAGTGATATCCGTATTGATGGCGAACTCGAAGGCGATCTATCGTGCAAAGGCAAAGTCGTAGTAGGCCAACAAGGCAACATAAAAGGCAACGTAGATTGTGCCAATGCAGAAATCATGGGCAACATCAATGGCAAAATGATTGTCAACGGCACACTTTCTCTCAAATCTTCTTCTAAAGTCTGGGGACAAATCAAAACCAAAATTCTTAGCATCGAACCAGAAGCTCAATTCACTGGTTCATGCGAAATGGGCAATGCCAACAATGCAAATAAATAATCCCTATCCACAAACAATAAAAAAGGCTGACTAACAAATTTGTTAATCAGCCTTTTTTATTTACAATCCCAACACTTATTTCTGTCTTGGGAACAACAAGATTGGTGTACCATGGAACTCCCATGTCTCACGCAATTTATTTTCCAAGAATCGCATATATGGTTGTTTGATATATTGTGGCAAGTTTGCAAAGAACACAAATGTTGGCACTTGTGTATCTGGCAATTGCGACACATATTTAATCTTAATATATTTACCTTTATATGCTGGTGGTGGATAATTTTCAATAAGAGGCAAGAAAAATTCATTCAATTTCGCAGTCGAAATCTTACGTTTCTTATTTTCATACACCTCAATTGCAGTCTCAACCACCTTATATATACGCTGTTTTGTCAATGCCGATGTAAAGATAATTGGAAAATCTGTAAACGGAGCCAATCTCTCACGAATTGCATCTTCATAACGCTTAATATCTTTCGATGTTTTGCTTTCAATCAAGTCCCATTTGTTCACGCACACAACCAAACCCTTACGGTTCTTTTGTATCAACGAGAAGATATTCAAGTCTTGACTCTCAATACCACGAGTTGCATCAATCATCAAAATACATACATCCGAATTTTCAAAGTCGGAGGCCAAGCGGTCTTAGGAAGACAACAATGGGCA
>JAZLEE010000005.1:0-2727 GCA_045615085.1 Candidatus Aphodosoma sp.
CGTCAGCATCAATCTCTTCTTTGATCATAGCATGACCTTGTTGCAACTCAGAAAGTTTTAGTTTCGCCGTTTCGATAGCCTCTTCAGCCACCTTAATTTTGCCATAACGAATCTCCGCCACACGACCATAGTCGCCCTCACGTTCGGCACGTTCGGCATCATATTTCAACTGCTCAATCTCTATTTTCTTTTGTTGAATCACATTGATTTGCTCCTTCTCGCTACTCCACTTCTTGCGCATCACCTCACCTTCGGCCTTCAACGCATCAATCTCTTCGCTAAGTTGAGCCAATTTTTGCTTATCATTTTCGCGTTTGATAGCCGCGCGTTCAATTTCCAACTGCTTGATATTACGCTCGATAGTATCGAGTTCTTCTGGCACAGAGTCCACTTCAAGACGTTGTTTTGCAGCCGCCTCATCAATCAAGTCAATAGCCTTATCAGGCAAAAAACGATCGGTAATATAACGAGTTGAAAGTTCGACCGCCGCAATGATAGCATCGTCTTTGATGCGCACTTTATGGTGGTTTTCATAACGTTCTTTCAGACCACGAAGGATAGATATCGTAGCTGCCTCATCGGGCTCGTTGACCATAACCATTTGGAAACGACGTTCGAGAGCCTTATCAGTCTCAAAATACTTTTGGAATTCGTCCAACGTAGTAGCACCCACAGCGCGCAACTCGCCACGAGCCAATGCCGGTTTCAAGATATTAGCCGCGTCCATTGCGCCCGACGACTTGCCAGCACCTACAAGAGTATGGATTTCGTCGATAAAGAGAATAATCTCGCCATCGGCTTTAACTACTTCGTTTACAACACCCTTCAAACGCTCTTCAAACTCACCCTGGTACTTAGCACCAGCAATAAGAGCACCCATATCGAGCGAGAAGATTTGTTTAGAACGCAAATTTTCGGGCACGTCGCCACGCACAATGCGATGGGCAAGTCCTTCGGCAATAGCAGTTTTACCAGTACCAGGTTCACCAACAAGGATAGGATTATTTTTTGTACGACGAGATAGAATCTGTAGCACACGACGAATCTCATCATCACGACCAATCACAGGATCAAGTTTACCACTGCGCGCGCGCTCATTGAGATTTATAGCATAACGGCTAAGCGCCTCTTGATTGTTGTTTTGTTTGTTCATAATTTTTGTTTAGATTAAATGTTTTTTTAGTGAATAATAAGACACTATAAAACATCACAAATATCATACAAAAGTAATTTTTATGACATTTTGTCTTGTAAATATATAACTTTTCAGACAAAATGACACAAAAAAAAGTAGAGGCGCAAAACATTGCGTCTCTACTTTTTTTATGCAAATATCAATTTTAAATTTACTAAATAAAGAAAACGATTACATTTTAATTCTATTTAAAAACCGCACGAACAGAACATCCCTTGGCACGACTTACATCAAAGTTATTAGCAATATAATGAGAACCAAAGGTAAGTACAAGAGCACAATTTTGGTCAGGAGCACGAGTACTAGACCAATAATAGCCATATTCGTCAACTCCAGAGCGAGAACTTCCTATTTTAAGACCAGAGGCAGGTAAGAAAATGCTACGATCGGTGTATCCCTCTATATTTGAAGTAACTCTATATCCTTGCACATAGTTTTCTGTTGTCCATACCCACGTGCAATTTACATGCAATTCATATTGCTCTTCTTTTGTTGGCATACGCCAAGCACCACCCCACATTGCACGAGCAATATCATCCTCGATATCAAGAAGTTTTTTACCATCAAATTCAAAATACTTAGTTAATTCAGGGCTGTTGCAGAATTTATAAGTATCCCAATCATATTTAGATTTTGCAGATTTTTCGCCCCATGCATAATAGCCGCCAATATCTGTTGGTCTTGAGCCACCAATATTGCATGTTGCCCATTTGACAGAGAGACCAAGGTCGACATATTTGTGACCATTCTCTTCTGGTTCGACTTCAACTGGTTTATCATTACCAACAGAGTCGGTTGGCGTTTCGATTAGATTATCGTCGGGCTGAGAAGGTATTTTTTGGTCGTCACAAGAGGTGAACACAAACAAACCCATAGCCAATAGAGCGAAAATTATAAAAAACTTTCTCATAGGATTGCCCTAATGCGTGTCGGGCTCAACATTTATAGATAACAAATAAAGAATTGCTATACCAATAACCAAGAGTAACCCAATTGGTTATGGTTTGATATTAAGCGCAAAGGTAAGAATTAATTTTAAAACAAACAAATTTTTTAAGTTTTTTTATAGAAGGCTGAAATATTATGCTAAATAATCGGGATTTGAAGCTTTTTGCTCGTCGGTGAGCGTCAGTTCGTCACCCTAACTCTGGGGTACAACTTTAAGAGTTAGACATATTTTTGAGGGTTCGGAGGATGTTCTCAACTTAGTTGAAAGCTTTTTCAGTTCGCCCCCGCTGTGGACGAAGGGATGAATTAATTAGAGTTTTTTTGTTTTTTATTGTTTAATTATGTTTTTTTTTGTATCTTTGCAAGTTGTATATATCATAATGTTGTAATGGATAATAACAAATATAGTTTACTTAATCAGATTGATTCACCTGCAGACTTAAAGAATTTAGATTCAGAAAGTTTGCCTCAGGTGTGGGATGAGTTGCGCCAATATATTATTGAACAGTTGGCAACGAACCCGGGACACTTGGGGTCGTCGCTCGGTGTGGTGGAGTTGACAGTTGCACTACATTATGTGTTCA
>JAZLEE010000006.1:0-2680 GCA_045615085.1 Candidatus Aphodosoma sp.
TTGAAAAAAGGAGATGTTTTGTCTCCAGAATTTATTGAAACTTTGACTGCTGAACAACAAGAAATCTGCAATCAAATCAATCGTCGTACTGAATTCAAGGTTACTAAAACAACGTATAATTTGTATTAATTTTTAACGTCAGAAGATATGAAACAATATTTAGAACTTTTGCAACGAGTGCAAGCTGAGGGTGTTTTCAAAGGCGACCGCACAGGCACAGGCACTACAAGTATATTCGGTCATCAGATGCGTTTCGATCTATCGGAAGGTTTCCCTTTGTTGACAACTAAGAAATTGCATATCAAGTCGATAGTACATGAATTATTGTGGTTTTTAAAGGGTGATACAAATGTGAAATATCTTCAAGATAATGGAGTGCGCATTTGGAATGAGTGGGCAGATGAGAATGGCGACCTTGGTCATATCTATGGCTATCAATGGCGTTCGTGGCCAGATTATAAAGGTGGTAGTATAGACCAAATTAGTGAGGTTATAGAACAAATAAAAAACAATCCTAATTCACGTCGTTTGATTGTAAGTGCGTGGAATGTGGCTGATATAGACAACATGAATTTGCCTCCATGCCATGCCTTTTTTCAGTTCTATGTAGCAGATGGTAAATTGTCGTTACAATTATATCAACGTAGTGCTGATATTTTCCTTGGTGTACCATTCAATATTGCATCGTATGCTTTGTTGTTGCACATGGTGGCACAAGTGACTGGATTGGAGCCAGGTACGTTTGTGCACACATTGGGCGATGCTCATATCTATTCAAATCATAAAGATCAAATAGAATTGCAACTTACCCGCGAACCACGTAAATTGCCACGCTTGAAGATAAATCCAGAGGTGAAGGATATTTTTGATTTTAAATTTGAAGATTTTGAGATAGTAGACTACGATCCACATCCACATATTGCTGGAGTAGTGGCAGTGTAAAGGGTGGAGATATAAATAAAAAAAGGAGAACTTCAACAGAAGTTCTCCTTTTATTTTATTTTTTAGGTGTATGGTTACATAGATTTTTAAAGTGACAATATTCACATGCTTTGTCTTTTTTGTCCAATGGATTAGTAGTGAATGGAATGTCGGGATTTGTAATGTCGCGTAATGTTTTTTGTAGTAACCATTCAAATGCAACACTAACTTTATCATAACTTGAGACTACTACTTCTTCGCAATCTTTGATATTCATTAACGAAGAGAGGTCGGTATCTAATGGCGGTAGTGTACTCTCTCTAAGTTGATTTGGAATATAAAGTGTGATTGGTTGTATATCCTTTTGTGTTTTAAGTGCTTGAATCTTGTATAAAACAGGGCGTACTATTGCATTAGGATTTTTTTGTTTGTAGATATAACAATATAGCAACACTTGGAAAATCTCGTGACATGCGCTAAGTGGAGAGTTGAATAGTTCAACTATATTGACCTTTTTGGTTGTTTTGCTACTTGTTGTTTTGTAGTCAATTATATTTACTATGTTATCAGACGAGGTATCTATGCGGTCTATGTAGGCAACGAAATTCAGACCCTCTATTTCGAGAGTGAATTTCTCTTCGGATTTTACGTCAGTGAATGGTTGTGTTTTGTATCGTTCGATATCGAATAGTATTGTATTTTCAACGAATTGTGATACAAGATTGAATATTAGTGAATTGAATCCAGAAGTATTTATTGGCTTTTTAGCATTTTTACTCTCTTCTGCGAATGCATCTATTATGAGCTTATTTAATTCGGTTGGATTGAGACGTGTAGGTGGTAAGTTTTTTGATTTTAAATCATTATAATACAACTCCATGGCCACGTGATATATACGTCCGAGCAACGATGGTTCGCCTAATTCGTTGATTTGATTAGGTTGTTTAATGCCTAAAATAGCCGAAAAAAAGAAACGTAAAGGACATGATATGTAGTCTTTTAGTTTACTAGCCGATAGTCTTGAATTCTTAAGCTTTTCTATAGATAATTCGTCTAATCTACAACTTGCTTCTGTTTGTTCTACTACTATTCCTGTTTCATTAGTATTGTTGGTTTGTTGCGTATAATTTTTGTGTTTTAATGGGAGGTTGAGTAGATATTTTATTTGATAGTAATATCGAGATATTTCATTTTGAGCACCTTCCGAGCGTGAATCGTAAATGAGATGTAGATTCTTGGTATAATAAAGTGTACGATAGAAGTTATATGTTTGTATAGCATCGGTTATCTCTTGCGTAGGTAGATTGTGAGCTCGGCGTAGATTGTATGGAATAACAGAATTAACAGATTTGTTACCAGGTATTTTTGCATCGTTGAAACCAATTAGTATTATATTTTCAAAATCAAGAAGTCGACTCTCCAAAAGACCCATAATCTGCATACCTTCTACTGGTTCGCCTTTGAATTGTACTTTAAGAGAATTTGCAAGACGATTTAGTAATAATTGTAGTGAACTAGGTGTAAGTTCTGATTTGTAGTCTTTTAATAGAGTAGATAGTTGGTTGATTATGAGAGAATATTGATGTAAAAATTCTATGTCGGTTGGTATTAATGTTTGCTTGGTTTGTATCAATAGTTTGGTGATAATATCTGTCAAGTAGTTGAGTAGTTCATTTGTAGTTGTATAAGTAGAGAAAAGAGAGATGAAGAATTGTTTTTCATCTTCTTCTGTATTAAGTTTGTTGATGATGGAGTGTAA
>JAZLEE010000007.1:0-4452 GCA_045615085.1 Candidatus Aphodosoma sp.
CCTACTTTTGGAGTAGCAGTCAATGTGACCTGCGTACCCTCTTCATACATTCCTCCACCCGAAACTGTGCCATAAGAACTACTATTTGCTGAAACTGTGATTGTGTATTTATTCTTTGTAGTTGAATCATCGGTTCCTCCTCCCCATACTGGACGAACAGATAGTCCATGCTCTCTAAGGAATCTATAAGCAAATTCGGTATATACGTTCTTACGATAAAAACAGATATAATAAGCACCCAGTGGCTCTGTAGTACACATAGAACTCGTCCAATAACCGCCATACGATCCAACACTATCAAGACGCATATAATCCATATAACCTGCGGCTGGTAAATATATTGAATTACCATTCTGCCCTATTACTATATACCCACCACCATTTTGTGGAGTCCATACCCATTGGCATTGATTACGCAATTCTTTACATTCTTCTTTTGTCGGTATACGCCATTCTCTACCCCAACTAAAAGAAGCAACATCATCACATTCATCAAGAATGACTTTTGTGTCAGTAAAACCATTATTACCAAATTCACTATTATTGCAATATTTCGTCAAAGTCCTATTTGATCCTTTACAATACAAATATGTTGTCCAGTCGTATGTCTCTTTTGGTTCTACTTCGCCCCACGCAAAATAGTCACCATACTCTTCTGGCTTAGTTGCACCCACATTGCATGTTGCCCATTTCACAGAAAGTCCTAAGTCAACATACTCTGGCTCAAATTTTTCAAAATAAGCAGTATAACTTTCATCTTGCGTTACAATTATCACTCGTGGATTATCGGTATTACCATCATGCCATTCTGTGAATTTATACCCTGCTTTTGGTGTAGCAGTCAATGTGGCCTGCGTACCCTCTTCATACGTTCCTCCGCCTGAAACTGTGCCATAAGAACTACTATTTGCTGAAACTGTGATTGTGTATTTATTCTTTGTAGTTGGATCATCGGTTCCTCCTCCCCATACTGGACGAACAGACCGCCCGTGGTCACGATTGCTACCATACTTGTCCACGACGTCTGAATAGAAATACACGCTGTAGGCAAGGTCCGAGTAGTCTGTATGAAGCGAACTCGACCAATAGTTACCAAACGACCTAGCAATGAGATGACTATCTCCATCCATATACCCAGATGCTGGCAAGAAGATTGAATTGCCGTTTGGTCCTACCACTTTATATCCATTTACACCTTTTTGCGTAGTCCATGTCCATATGCAATTAATCCTCAATTCATCTTGTTCTGCCTTAGTCGGCATACGCCATGCCCCTCCCCAATTAGCTATTGCAGCATCATCTTCTGGGCCTAAGATAGTTTTGCCATCGGTAAAGCCATTATTACCATAACTACTATGACTACAATATTTTGTTAATGCTTTTGATGAACCATTACAATATTTGTATGTACTCCAATTATATATCTCTTTTGGTTCTACTTCGCCCCACGCAAAATAGTCACCATACTCTTCTGGCTTAGTTGCACCAACATTGCATGTTGCCCATTTGACAGAAAGACCAAGATCTACATACTCTGGTTCAAATGGATTATCTGGATTATCGGGATCATTTGGATCCGATTTAATTAACGTTTTGAACTTACTACTCTTCTCCGATGTCATCGAAGAATAGCTATTCACTGCTAAATATCTAATATAGTAGGTTGTATTAGCAGTCAAATTATCTATTTTTACACTATAACTGCTCTTCCCTTTCGTCATTCGCACATCTTCACATTTCGAAAAATCAGCCTCAGTGCCATACTGCAAATACAACTCAGTAACCGTTGCTGAACAAACCACCTCGCAACTCAACTCCACTGATGTAGATGATGGTATAATCTTCTCATTTTGTATCAAAAATGTCGAAAGCTCCGCATCTCTATTTTTCTTACATGCAGCAAATATTATAGAAAAAATTAAAAGTAAAAAATATATCTTTTTCATAATTTACAAAAGTTTAGATTAAAACATAAAACCTATACCAGCTTCAACTTCTAAATATTTGAAATTTATAGTGTTCAAACCAAACGATAATGTCACACCCGAAACACTACCAAAAATTCCTAAATTTCCACTAAATCCTTTATATGAGTTAGGCGCATATCGTACCCATTCGCCACCTCCCATCTCCCAACTCAACTCTTGTTTGCCATAGCCTCCACCTAAATACATACCAAAGGTATTAAAATGCTTTTTGGCTTTCTTCTCTACAAAATTCACAATAAGACCTCCTGTCACCATCAAATGAGATGTTGACTCTTCTCCAGTATAGAATGGCTTTACATTATTAATCAAGCCAGACTCGCTACACTCTAATTCTGGCGATGCCTTAAAATTGAAATTAGAGCGGAAATTGAGATACCAACCTACGCCTCGATACATCTGCCCGAGCATCAGACCATAGCTCAACTGAGGAGCAACAGAATAGCCCAATGCACCCATAATCAGTGTTTTTACTTTCGGCCCCTGTGGTACTTCCACATCAACTTCACTATCCTCTATTTTTGGTTCAACCTTAGGTTCAACTTTCGGTTCGACTTTCGGCTCGACCTTAGCAGTTTGCGAATCTTCAGCCAAATTATCTTGAATATTAAAGATTTCACCTTCAGTGATTGTAATTGTTTTGCTCATAGACATTCTTCCTGCTTTACGAACCTCTACCTCGTGCGAGCCTATCAAGATTTTAGGCAAAAACAAAGGAGTTTCGCCCTTCAATTCACCATCAATATAAACAGATGCGCCTGCTGGCTTAGCATTAACTGTCAAAGATCCATAGATAGGAATTGGTTGAAGAAGACTAATTATCCCCCCATTAGTAGACTGAGATATAGAATAAATCTTCTTTTGTGAGTGATGCGATGTCTTTTTAGTTTCAATCTCATGGTCGCCATATGCAAGAGGCCCAGTCCAAGATGTAACACCACGATACTCACGGTCAATCCATATTTCTGCACCATCCAACGTAGTGAAAGTTACAGTAGCAAAATTTTGCACCAAAACTGGAGAGATTGACAAAATATCATTATCTGGAATTATAATTTTCTCAACATAATCTTTATACATCTTTTGCGCAATACGTAATGTATGCTCACCAGAAGATAACTTATCCGATTTAAAAGGAATTGTACCTACATAACTATTATCAATATAAGCCTTAGCTCCAATAATATCAGATGGACCTGTAATCTCAATCCAACCATAAGCAGGACGCAAATCAACCTTTATTACCTTTTTTTCTGCACCAAGTTCAATTACACCAACCTCATCATAATAATCCTTTGCCGAAATACGATATTCATACTTACCATAATCCAACAATTCTGCCACATATCCATCTTGCAAAGACCAAATATTACCATTAACCTCCAAAAAAGCATCAGCTGGAGTAACCTCGAATGAGAGATATTGTTTAGTAATCTGTTCTTCAACAAGAGTTTGCACACGCCCCACGCGTAAAGTAAGCATATAGGTAGATGCCTTCTTGACAGACATACCCAAATCGTAGTCGTCGAGAAAACCCAATTGCTCATGCTGAATAGAAATTTTACGCACACCATAAGGAACATAGAGCCAAGTTTCAGCTCCTCTCACCTCAACCTTCATAACCCCCAACTGCCCAACATCAAACAAAAAACCTTTTGCAGGAGGATTAGAGCGCACCTTGATAAGAGCACACTTTTCTCCATTCTGGTCATAGACAGTTGTTCCTTCAAGATTGGCAGTCAAATCCATCTCGAGATGCTTAAAACTCTCCACTACGATATTTTGAGCCGACAACATCGCAGAAAATAACAAAAAGAATAGCAAGAAAAATGTTTTTTTCATATTCTCATTCAAAATCAAATATATCATAAAATACTAAATACCAATACGTTCCACCTCTACAAGAAGCAGATTCTAAAAATAAAATTCGCAATACAAATATATAAATTATTTTCTGATTCTCAAATTTTATATTAACATATTTTTGTGCTTTTTCAGAATAAGAGACAATCACAAAAAAATATCCATTACTCCTTTAGGCAACAGCACCTGAAGCAATTATGCGACCCCGCTGGGGTCGATGTAGTGGGGATGGTTCGTCTATCCGCAGGTGACCTCCCCTACGGTCGGATCACCCGCGGTTACTACTACGTGAGTCCCCGCTGGGGACTAGAAAACCCCGAAGAGGTGACACTCCTATAAGGCTTCGGAGATGCCTCACGGAGTAGTAACCGTGGGTGGTCGAGCAAAGCGAGCCATCTACGGATAAAAAGAAAACCCCGAAGAAATTACACTCCTGGGGTATATAGGTATAAAAAAAATAGAGACGCAATATATTGCGTCTCTACTGAAAAACGGCGGCGACCTACTCTCCCACGATGCAACGCAGTACCATCGGCGCGAGTGGGCTTAACTTCTCTGTTCGGAATGGGAAGAGGTGGAACCCCACTGCTATAACCACCTAAAT
>JAZLEE010000008.1:0-2811 GCA_045615085.1 Candidatus Aphodosoma sp.
CTATCACTAAAGACGAACATGGCGTAGAGCACATCGACGAAAGCAAATGTATCTATTGCGGTAAATGTGTCAACGCTTGTCCTTTCGGTGCTATATTCGAAATATCTCAAGTATTCGATATCCTCGAAACTATCAAAAACCCTAACAAGAAAATCGTGGCAATGGTAGCTCCAGCTATCCTTTCACAATTCAATACAACTCTCGAACACCTCTACGGTGCTCTCAAAGAAATCGGTTTCGATGATGTAATCGAAGTTGCCCTTGGTGCTGACGAAACTACTCGCCGCGAAAGCGACGAGCTACTCGAAAAACACGAAGAAGGCCAACCATACAAGACTACTTCATGCTGTCCTTCTTACATCCAACTCGTTAAGAAACACATTCCAGAAATGGAAAAATATGTTTCTACAACACTCTCTCCAATGCGCTACACTGCTGAGATTGCAAAAGAAAAATACCCTGATTGCAAAACGGTATTCATTGGCCCATGTATCGCAAAACGCAAAGAAGCTGAGTATAGCGAAAATGTCGATTTCGTAATGACATTCGAAGAACTCGGTTCTATCCTCGATGGTATGGAAATCAACCTCGAACAAGTTGCTCCATTCCAAATCGACAAAGAAGCTTACCTCACTTCTCACGGTTATGGTTCTACAGGCGGTGTGACTAAAGCTGTAGTTGACCACCTCGGCGGTCCTGAAGTTAACGCACTCCTCCTCAGCAACCTCAACAAAAAGAACATTGGTCTCCTTCGTGCATATGCTAAATCTGGCAAATGCCCTAACCAATTCATCGAAGTTATGGCGTGCGAAAACGCCTGTATCAGCGGTCCTGTAACTCGCATCGCCACAGCCACTGCTGCTAAAGTCTACACAAAAGAACTCGCACGCATGGCTACTGAAAGAGCTAAAAAATAAACTAGCTTAATCATATAAACCAAAAAACTCTGCAAGCCCCAATGCTCGCAGAGTTTTTTTATATTTCACCCCACACAATCACTTCATCTTTGCAAATAGTTGCACCCAATTATCTTGATAATATCCCACACCTATATACTCATATTGGGGAGTAAGAATATTCCCTCTATGACCAGGACTATTCATCCAATCATCCATAACCTCTTTAGGCGTAATTTGCCCCTGCGCAATATTTTCCCCTACAAAATAAAATGCATCATTATGCGATTTAACTAGGTCCTCTGGCTCACCAGACACAGGACTATCATGGTCATAATAATCATATACAACAAACTCCTTTGCCTTAATACGCGCAGTATATTGCAAATCCTTATGCAATATTAATGGTTTCAACCCTCGCTTTGTACGCTCAACATTAACCAAGCGCACAACTTCTGCCTCAAATGCATCCTGATGCTCTGCGAGTTTCTTAACATCCCTAACCAAAGCCACATAATAAAAACCACCATTGTAATATATCACTATAGAATTAAAAGCATCCATCTCAACATATATTTGCAAATCAGCAAATAACTCTTGACTTGTACATAGCGAAGATGACAAACCCAACGTATACTGCCAGGCATACACATCCAACTCCTCTTTAGTCGATATCCCTTTAAACTCAATGTCCGTTAATCCCCATTTCTGCCTCTCCTGATTAATCAATGGCATGGTTGACTCAACAATATCATGCAACGCATCTAACTCCTTATTTGCGCTCAAATTCAGCACAAACAACAAAGACAAAAGTCCCAATAGCAATCTATTCCCTTTCATACTAAAAAACTATTAAAAATACAATACGTCCAAAAATCATTCTCATCTAATCCCTCTCTACTTACTAACGTATTATTCCCCAAAAATATTGCACTCTTTTTTTTGATTAATAAAAAAAACTTCATTCCGCAAATGCAGAATGAAGTTTTCTATTTTATAATCAAATCAGTCTCTTTTATACTCTTTCGACCATAACTTTTACGATATAGTCTTCGAAGTCGAGATCAGTTGCATTAGCAAGAGTATCAACCAAACGGATTTCGTTGGCGAGTACTTGACCACCGATATACTCTGTGTAGTTAGCCACAGCATCGTTGATAGCATCAAGGCGTTCGATTTCAACCACAATCTTATCTGTGATTTCGTAACCATTGCTCTTACGGATGTTTTGGATACGGTTAACTAATTCACGAGCAATACCCTCTTGACGAAGCTCTTCGGTTACAGTCACATCGAGTGCGATAGTGAGAGTGCCTTCGTTAGCCACCAACCAACCTGGCATATCTTCAGTAGCAATTTCTACGTCGGCAAGTTCTACTACAACTGCACCCGAAGCCAAGTCGAGTTGAGCCGAACCATTGCGTTCGATTGCCGAGATAGCCGCTTGGTCCCAAGCCGAAATAACAGCAGCAATCTCTTTCATTTGCTTGCCATATTTCTTACCAAGAGTTTTGAAGTTTGGTTTAATACGCTTCACAAGAGAAATAGAAGAGTCGTCCGCGCCCACGATTTCGAGTTCTTTCACATTAACCTCAGTTTTGATAAGGTCGGCGATATAAGAAAGTTGCTCACGAGTTTTATCGTCAGCTGCAGGGATAACTGCTTTTTGAAGTGGTTGACGCACTTTTTTCTCTGCTTTACGACGCAATGCAAGAATCATAGAAGATGATTGTTGAGCAAGTTGCATACACTCTTCGAGGTTTTTGTCGATGAGCGACTCGTCGCATACTGGGAACAATGCCAAGTGAACTGATTCGGCAGTCTCTTTGCCAGTAGCAGCATTGAGGTCGAGATACAATTGGTCGGCAAAGAATGGCGCGATAGGAGCCATGAGTTTTGCCACTGTAGCAAGACA
>JAZLEE010000009.1:0-5393 GCA_045615085.1 Candidatus Aphodosoma sp.
TTTAGATAATTGCGAGAACGTCAGATTGACGCATGATGAGATATTTAGTGCCATCGAGGTCGAGTTCGGTGCCAGCATATTTGCCATAGAGCACTTGGTCGCCTGGTTTGAGAATCATTTCTTCGTCTTTAGTGCCATTGCCAACAGCAATGACTTCGCCTTTTAAAGGTTTTTCTTTTGCAGAATCAGGGATGATGATACCTCCAATTGTTTTTTCTTCGACCGGAGCAGGAAGAATGAGCACGCGGTCGGCAAGTGGTTTGATGTTCATGATTTTTTTTAGACTTTTAGTCGTGAGCGGCGAGTAGCAAGGGTTTGTTTGAAACTTGTCTATTCGCAACTAACGGATTGTTATTATTTAAATTTATTATATTTACAATATTTACAAATAGAAAGAGACGCAGTGGTGCGCCTCTTTTGTATTATCATATACTGTGCCAATGTGGGTATTGGGCTGTTAGTGGCAGAATATAGTGACAATGTGTCATGCTTTTATATCAATTTAGATATAATGTCTGCCTGAATGGAGTTGGAAAAGGTGGATGATAGTAGGCTTTCGCGTTTTTGTTTTTCGCTTTCGGAGAAAGGAGTGTTCATGAGTTCTATGCATTTATTGACCTGTTCGGATGAGGAGTTGGCTATGTGACATAGAGTTTCGGTGTCGCTACCATCGACCATAAGATTGTTGGCAACAATGTGTTTGCCAGAGAAGAGTGTGTTGAGGAGTTTGAGTTTGATGCCAGTATTTTGAAATGTTATGAGCAGATGTATGTGTGCGTCTTGTATGAGGGTGGTCATAGTATTGGCATCGGGGTTGGCAACAAGGTCGACATTGGGCAGTAGGGCTGCTTTGTCGTATAATATTTTTTGAGGATTGCGCCCTGCTATGATGCATTTGGTGTTGGTTAATTTAGAGAATACATGGTCGCAGAGGTAGAGTGCGGCCTTCTCGTTTTCGGCTACGGCAAGGTTGCCATGATAGAGAATATAGTTGCCGGTGCCTTCTTTGATAGTTATAGCCTGGTTGGGATGGGCACAAGGTAGGTAGATGACTTGAGTGTTGGGATAGTGAGAGATGAAATGTTGCTCGTCGTTGTGAGATAGTGCTAATATGTAGTTTGCTTTGTGAAGAATCTTCTCGTAGAATTTGAGTTTTAAGGCTTCGATATGGAAATATATTTTGTTGCTTAATTTAGATGAAGCCTTGGCAAGTTCGCGGTAATAGTCGTGTTCGACATTGCATTCGCGGAAGAGTTTGATGCGATTGGCTAAGCGCTTGTCGGTGAGATAGAAACAAGAGACTAAGCCTTCGAAAAGGATAGGATAGTTATCTTTGAGGAGATTGTTTATCAGAGATTGGGAAGTGCGGGTGAGAACAGCATAGGGTTTTATGCCAAACTGCTTGGGTAGATTGGTTTGGCGTTTGTAGTAGTAGACTTTTTCGCAAAGAGAATCGAGTATGGGTTGGGGGGTGCGGTCGTCTTTGTGCCAGCAGTGTAGGATGATTTTTATGCCTGCATTGTGTAGAGCCTTGATGCGATAGAAAACATCGATAGCCCCACCATAGTCGGCAGGGTAAGGGATATCGAAAGATATAATGTGGAGATGTTTCATTTGATAGTTTGATTGAATAGATCTACGAATTGGCGTGCTTGATTTTGTCTGGTGAATTGCTCTTTGTTGTTGATATTGAGGTGGGTATAGCCATTTTGTTGCCATTGAGCAAAGTGGTGTAGGATGAAGTGTTTGACTTCGGCAGTAGTTGTTGCGGCGAGGCCAGACTGAGTTTCGCTGATGACTTGGGCAAGGCAACCTTCGTCGCTACGGACACATAGGATAGGTTTTTCGACCCCAAGAGCCTCGAAGAATTTGGTGGTCATGATGCCTTGATTGTGGCGATTGGTGAGAACGAGTATTATAGAACTTTGGTTGAGCAGTTGCGGAATGTGGTGGTTGGGCACATAGCCGTTGACAAGAACGGGAGTAGATATATTGTATTGTTTGGTGAGTTGGTGGATTAGGGAATGAACGTTGTCGTTGGTGTACCAAACAAGACGAATAAGAGGATTGTTGATTTGCGCGAGAGTCTCGAATAGAAGCGATGGATCTTGCATAGACTCGCCATACCATTTGCCAGTGTAGATGATGTCAAAAAAATCGGATTTAATAGTTTGTGGTTGGAATAGAGCAGTGTCGTAGCCGTTGTAGATTAGGTGTGTGTTGGGGTTGAATTGCTTGATGAATTCGACATGCCAAGGTGAAACCGTAGTGATGCAATTGGCTTGTTTGAGGATATTGTTGCGACGAGAGATGTTGATGCGGCGATATAAATTGCCAATAAAACTGCGGGCAATGGCAGAGCGATTGTATTCATTGTTAGCGCATTGCTCAGCAATGTCGCGGAGGTCGATGTGGAGAGGAATGCGGTGGTGCTGAGCAATTCGGAGGGCTGCCTTGAGACCGAAAGTATGAAAAGTGCTACAGAAGACCAAATCGTAGTTTTTGCCTTGGGTAGCCTTTAGGGCATGTTGGGCAAAATAGATGTTTTTGTAGTCGAAGAGTAGGTTGAGAATATTCTTAAAGTACCATTCAATTTTGCCAAACAAGCCTTTGTGCTTGTAGAAAGGAATTTGTAGAGGTGAGATTTGAAGTTCGGCGGGGATATCTTCGTATTGCTCGGTAATCCAATCGACCTCTATGCCATGTTGAATTAGGTATTTATGGAGATTTCTCACTCGAGGATTGTAGAGAGGACGAGTGAGAGCATCGGTGATTATGAGGAGTTTTTTTATTTGCATAGAGAGGCTATGAGGGTAGAGTATAATTTGGTGTGATAAGAGTTGGTGGTGAAGCGTGTGTTGTGCCAAAGGAGGCAAAGGTCGCCGTTGTAGAGTTGAGTCTGTTCGATTAGATTTTGGGCGTATGTGAGGGCTTGAGAGTATGAAAGATTCATATACTTAGGTTCGTCGAGCGAGCAATCCATGATGGTGAGAGGATGGAGCACGAGAGGACGAAGGTGACGAGTGGCGGGATTGATGAATTGGACTGGGCGACAAGTGCCAAGGCGGAAGCCTGCAATGTCGGCATAGCCCATAGTGAAATCGTCGGTGATGTGGGCATCGATAAGAGATTCCATATCGGTAGGTTGCAAAGAGCGGAGGTAGTGATGACGGGCAAAGTGGATGTTTTGTTGAGGAATGGCATATTGTAGTAGGCGTTGCTCGTCGTGGATAAGGTCGGGGGTGGTGCCACTTTGGTAGCTTGAGTGTAGTCCGAATATTGCTTTGGGTGATTGGGATTCTATTTCTTTGACGAGGCGACGGAAGTTGCGACCCTGGATATTATAGACGGGACGGTCGAGACCAACGGCTCGGCGAGGGGATTTGATGAAATAGATATGAGTGGATTGTGGCAAGAGGTTGTCTTGCTGAAGTAGCCAAGGGAAGGTGTAGGCTGGGTCGTGGGCAATATTGGTTAGTGATTTGAAAATAGTAGATATAGAATCTGTGCCACGGAATAGTGCACGATATATGCCTCCAAGGAAGCCTCGTAGGCGGCGGTAGTTGGTGATAGAGTCGACGTCGTGTGTGAGATATATGTGGTTGATTGATTGTGGAATGGGAGAGAGAGATACGTCGGTCTGATGGAGAAGGTGGCGCAAAAGAGAGGCATATTCGTCGACAATTGGACGATGGATGAAATTGGCTTTTGCGGGGAGGGATAGTTGGCCTATGTATCTGCCATGAGTGTCGCGATTGGAAGATGGGTAGAGGTGTTCTTCGTAGCGAGAGAGGAGGAAATAGGAACTTGCGATGATGTCGGCATGGCAGATGATGGTAGAGTTGATAACTTCGATTAGAGGTGTGCCGAATAAAAGAGGTATGCCTTCAATCTCTTGAAGAGGGAGAGAAGGCATACTTTGTGGAGTGCCGTAAACATTGCTTTTGAAGAAATCAGAAGGCAGGATTACGACTTTGTATTTAGCCCATTGAGTTTGGTCATTGGTGTATCCTACAAAGCGAGAAGCATGTTCGTCGCGAGTGAGGAATTGGATGATATAGTCAATGGTGCGTTGCATTCGTTATTCGGTAGGTTGTTGATTTTGTGAGTTTTGTTGTTGCTGTTGTTGTTTTGCTTGTTGGGCTTCGTAGGCTTTTTGAGCATCGTGAGCAACAGGGTCGAAGAGTTTGATTTCGCGAGGTTTGCGCTCTTCTTGTTTAGGGAATGGTAGTGGATTGGCGTGGATTTGGCGGTATGTTTCGCGATTGCGAACGATGTGGACAGCCTCGTAGATGGCTTCGCGCATAGAGAGTTCGTTGGCGATGTTTTTGCCAGAGATATCGTAGCCAGTGCCGTGGGCTGGAGATGTGCGCACGAATTTGAGACCTGCAGTGATGTTTACGCCTTTCTCGGTAGTGAGAGCCTTGAAAGGAGCGAGGCCTTGGTCGTGATACATAGCGAGCACGGCATCGTAGTGTTGGAATTTGCCAGAACCAAAGAGTCCGTCGGCAGCGAGTGGACCTACGCAGATGATGCCTTCTTTGTTGGCTGCATCGATGGCTGGGTTGATGATTTCGAGTTCTTCGGAACCAAGGAGACCATTGTCGCCGGCATGTGGGTTGAGGCCAAGCACGGCAATGCGTGGACGGATGATAGCAAAGTCTTCTTTAAGCGATTTGTTGAGAAGGCGGAGTTTTTGGAGAATGCCTTCGGTGGTGATGGCTTGAGAGACTTTTGTGATAGGGAGGTGGGTTGTGACCAAAGCAACGCGGAGACGGTCGCTTGCGAGAATCATAAGAGACTCAGAGCCAGCACGATTTTCGAGATATTCGGTGTGGCCTGGGAATTTGAATTTATCGCTTTGGATAGTGGCCTTGTTGATTGGTGCTGTGACGATAGCATCGATTTTGCCATTGATGAGGTCGAGAGTTGCGGCTTCGAGGGCTTCGAGGGCAGATTTGCCAGCCTCAGGGGTTGGTTGTCCGAGTTCGACTTTAGGCTCTTCGTTAGAAGTGTTGACGATGCTGATTTTGTGAGGGTTGACGTCGTCGGCAGATCGAGCAACGCTGATAGTGTATGAGTCGATGCCAAGAGATTTTTTGTGATAACTTGCTGCTTTGGCAGAACCATAGATGATAGGGGTGCATTGTTCGAGGATGTGTTGGTCGGAGAGGGCTTTGAGAATAACTTCGTAGCCGATACCGTTGATGTCGCCTTGTGTTATACCGATTTTGAGTTTTCTTTCCATGATAAAAAAATATGTGTTTTTTGTTATTTTTTGCTATGTTTGAGTGTGACTGTTTCCTTCGGCACACCTTGCTTGAAGGTTGCTTGAGGGTAGGGCGAGAGTTTTGTGATTTTTGCTATGGATTATTGCGCAGATTTGGCAGTGA
>JAZLEE010000010.1:0-2219 GCA_045615085.1 Candidatus Aphodosoma sp.
AATATTATTCACACTCACTATTGTTTTAACTACTATAATTGCTTCGGCTCAAGATATTGTTGTAGTAGGGCAAGTGCTATCTGCCGAAAACTCTCAACCACTCGAGGCTGCAAGCGTATGGTTCAAAGGCACAAACATAGGTTGCACCACCAACGAGGAGGGTTTTTTCATGTTGCGTAGTGCAGAACCACAACGCACCCTCATCGCAAGTGTTATCGGGTACAAACAACGCCAAATCAAGCTCGATTATGGCAAAGACCAAATGATACGCATCTATCTTCGCGAGGATATTTCTCTCCTCGACGAGGTCATTGCTATGCCTAAACAAGACAAAGCCATACTTTTGCTCAAAAATGTTTATACAAACCGCCATATCAACAACTCCGAAAATATCACAAACCTCAGCACTACGATGAATGATATCACGGGTATCAATCTCACTAACATAAAAAACAAAACGCTTCAACGCAAACTATTCAGAGATATACAAAACGGCACAATTGCTCAAACCGACACTACATTCTCACTACCTGTATATCTTAACCAATCGATATACGACCTAACATTCTTGCCCGATAGTAATAGAAAGGCGCTCACCAACTCAAAACAAAATGCCCTAAACATCTTCCCTGCCGAGCATTGGCAACAAATCATCGCTGCCTATACGCCCGACATCAACCCCTACAAGATATATTCTACCATCCTTGGACACAACTTCATGAGTCCTATTGCGCCTAATGCCAAACTCTACTACACCCTTTTCCTTGCCGATAGCGCACTTATCAACAACCGAAAAAATTATCAAATCCGTTTTGCTCCAAAATACAATCAAGGACACCTCTTCAAAGGCGAACTTTGGATTGACTCTGCCACATACGCCATAACCCAAAGCAACCTTTCTATCCCATCGCACACAAATATCAACTATCTCAATAGTCTCAACTACAACTTCACAACTGCCCCTTTGTCAAACACCATATTCCCCGACAAAGAGCAACAGGCTATTGGGCTAACCATGAATCTCTATCCTGACAAAGATATTCAATACTTCGGTGCATTGCTCAACGAAGAACGTACTTATACAAACACAACGTCTCTCTCCGACTCTATCACCGTCTTGCACAAAGAGAAGGTCGAAGTGCCAATCGACGACAAACTCGAAGAAACTTGGAACAAAATCGACACTCTCAATCAAACCAAAATACAACAATTTTCGTCGTGGTTAGTAGATATTGTGCTCAACCAATACCTACATATATGGAAAATCGACGTGGGTCCAGTGCTCAACCTCTTCCACTTCAACCAACTCGAAGGAGCATCACCTCGTCTCACACTCCGTTCGGGCGAATCATTTGCTCGCGACTTCACGTTTGGTGGCTACTATGGTTATGGCCATAAAGACCAATACCCAAACGATACCCTCATCAACAAAGGCATGCACTCGTATGGTGGCAATATCCAATGGCGATTTGGTCCTACACGACGCAACATCCTTGCTCTCACATACGACCACAAAACCGAACGCATCGGTTTCGATGATATGGATATCTTTGCCGAAAGTCGCATTCACGACATCGAGCATCTTGCCAACGCATGGGTAATGCTCTACCGCCCTGTTTCTGTGCTCGAACGCGGACGCATTGGTGCTCAATATCAATATGAAAAACCTGGTTTCAAATTCCAACTCAATGCCTTTACCCAAAACTATTATGGCAACAGATTTATACCATTGATTCACAACGGAGTTGAAGTGCCATACTATAGCCAAATCGGGCTCCGCACAGTATTCCGTCTATCTTGGCAACAAAGTTCGCTCGACTACTTCTTCCACCGCATCTACCTTAGCACACCATATCCTGTAGTTCACATCTCTGCCGAAGGAGGATATTACAAAATACCAGGCACTCAATTTACCGAGGCTCGCCACGACCTATTCGGCAAATTTGGTATCTATGCTCAACAACATACCGCACTCGGTTTTGGCAAAATCCACTGGATGTTCCAAGCCAATGCTGTCGTTGGCAACGCACCATTTCCTGCCTTAATCATGGCTCGTACTTCACGAGCTTCTTATCGCCACGATACCGACTTCATGCTTCTCGGTTCGATGGAACTTATGAGCAACTACTATGCTGCGCTCACCGTTCGCTACCAAACTCGAGGCTACATCTTCGGCTACATCCCATACCTCCAAAAACTTGGCATCCGCGAGGACCTCA
>JAZLEE010000011.1:0-6427 GCA_045615085.1 Candidatus Aphodosoma sp.
TTCGGCCGATGGTAAATATATTGGCGGTTATATATTGATGAGAATGGATAATAGTTCGCGTGTGAATTTGGTGGCTAGAGAAGTGGCATGTATGTGGGAACGCATAAATGATGATGCATTGAACCCAGAATATAAATTGATGAACAAAGTAGATACAGATCATACAAAGATTTTGACAAATGGCGACCGTGCATATCATATGTCGAATGATGGCCGTTGGTTGGGTGGTCATGGTAACAACAATTGGGGATGTTTCAATGTAATGATTTGGGAAAATCATTTCAATGACTCGCTACTTGATAGAACATTGTTGGTTGGAAAAGAAGATATAGATAGAGAAGATACAAATGAAGATGGAATTATAGATGATACAGATGGAGGAGTAGATGGTCAATATTGGTGGGGGGGCACAGTGAATAATATTTCGCCAAATGGAGAGTGGATTTGTGGTGAGCACTCGTATAATGGTACAGGCTATGCAGATGGAGAATTGCGTGCTGTAGGTTTCCGCTATAATACAAAGACAAAAGAGTTTGAAGATTCGCTTTTTGGCGGTATTCCGTTTGTGATTTTTGATGATGGCGAGATGATATTTTCGTCTATTACGAATGGTATTATGAGTTCGTCGGACGACAAATCGATTTATTGTGGCACGTATGCAACAAATGCTGGTTTTGGTAATATGAGTATGCCGATGATTATATTGAACAATGTGGTGGCGGTAGAAAATGTGGAGGAACTTGATGTGGATATGTATGTAAATAATTCGGTGCTTGTAGTGGAAGGAGAATATACTTCGGTTGAGATTTATTCGGTGTTAGGAGCGTTTGTGGGTGCATTTGAATTAGACTCGGAAATTAATCTTTCGAACTTGAATAAAGGTGTTTATCTTGTACGTGTGATGGATGGAGCTAAATCTGTTACGAAGAAGATTACTCTTTAATTGAAAGTTGTAAACAAAAAAAATCTCGGTATTCGTGAGTGAATACCGAGATTTTTTTTGTTTGATTTATAGAGTTTATTAGAAGCTATAACCGATACCAAGACCGAGGATAGTTTTGAATTGAACGCGTGGACCTTGAGCGATTGTGCCATCGGCATTGAGGATAGGTTCTTTTGTTTCAGGGTCGAGTTTGTTGAAGAGTACGCGGTCGTAGTATTTCATTTGAGTACCGAGAGATACGTTGAGTACTTTGAGGAATTGGTAAGAGATAGAGAAGTCCCAATCGAGGTCTACGTGAGGAGTAGCTGAATAAGGAGTAAAGACTGTCACTGTAGAGATTACTTTGAGGTTTTCGATAGCAGAGTAGTTAACACCAGCTTTGAGCGAAGCACCGAATTCAGCTTGATAGTTGCGAGCACAAATATTAGTGATTGGGTCGAGGTGTTTGTCGTAATATTCTTTGCCAAAATATTTATTGCGAAGTTCGTCGTTAGTAGCAGTAGTGATACGACCAGCGATAGGAGATACATAGACTGTGAAGATGCTATTTGGTTTCCAGTCGATACCGACAGAGAGGTCGGTGTAAGATGGAGTCATAAATTGAGAAACTGGAGAGAGTACGTCTTGAGAGTAGTCATAACCAAAAGCATATTGAGTTTTGAAAGAACCGAGGGCTGTGAGATACCAAGATTTAGCCATTTCCCAACCGAATTTAGTAGAGAGGTTGAACTTGTCGTTGGTCTTTTGCCAAGGGTGTTTGCTATTTTCTACATATGATTCACCGAAGTCGGTGTCGATGTTAGAATCCCAAGCGAAAGGACCATTTTTGTAGAGGAAAGATACGTTGGCAGCAGCTACCATGTTGATGTTGTTGTTACCACCGGCAGCCCAGTTGACAAGACCAGTAGCAGATGCGTTGAAAGTGAGGATACCAGACACTTTCCAGTTAGATTTTTTTTCTGCATCATCGTCGGCTTGTGCTGTAGCAATGATTGAAGCAGATGCACTTTGTGAATCTGTTGCAACTTTTTTTGCAGCATCTTGAGCGTTGGCAGATATTGCCATCACGCAGAGTGCGAAGATTGAGAGTAAGAATTTTTTCATAATTTTATTATTAAAAAAGTTAGTATGTTATTTTATAGTTATTGCGTAGATTTTTTGTCCAGCTTTGTACTCTTGGATGGCTGGGATTGTGTCGCCATGGAGATTGGCGAAATGAAATACGCCTTTGTATTGATGGGTGTGTCCGCCAAGGAGTAGGTCGATGTTGGAAGTGTTGGCAATGAGAGCGCTATCGGATACGTTATTAAATATGGTGTCGTCGTGGAGACCGAGGTGAGATAGAACGATTATATAGTCGCATTTTAGTTCATTGCGGAGAATATTGGAGTAGTGATTGACGCGTTTGATTGGGTCGAGGTAGGAGATGCCTTTCATATTAGATTGAAGGATTAGTCCTTCGGGATTGACGCATACGCCTATGATGCCAATTCGCCAATTGTTTTGTTCGATGATAGTATATGGTTGGATTTGAGATTCAAGAGGGGTTGTAGAGAAGTCGTAGTTGGCACAAAGGATTGGGAATTGCATCTCTGATATGCGAGCCGAGAGGGTGTCGATGCCATAGTCGAACTCGTGGTTGCCGAGAGTGGCAGCGTTGTAGTTCATAAGGTTGTAGGCTTTGACCTCGAGACGGCCATGGAATAGGTTGAAATAAGGCGAACCTTGCCACATGTCGCCAGCATCGAGGAGAATGGTGTTGGGGTTGAGAGTGCGGAGCGAGTCGATAATGGCTGCTCGAGCTTCGAACCCACCAAGACCTTTGAGCGGTTCGATTTGGCTGTGAGAGTCGTTGGTGAAGAGGATTTGTAGCGGTTGGCGCTCGTGTTGAGGAGTGCAAGCTACGAGAATATATATTGCTAAAAGGTATATGAGTTTTTTCATTTGAGAGAGATACGTTTGTCGGTTGGAGCAGATAGAGTGTTGTTGTCGCGGAGGTAGTTGAGCATCGCGTCGCGCATCATTAGGTTGAGCGGAGTGGAGTGGGTGTAGTTGGCAAGCGGAGCGAGTTGGTCATTTCCCCAAGAGAGATAGTCGGTAGAGACTACCTTGTAGGTGAGGGTAGTGTCGATAGGTTGTTCGTTGATTTTTATGTTCTCGGCTTTGTTGTTATTGATATCAAGAGTTAAGCCAGAGATAGATTCGCCACCTTTGGCTGCAATGGCATTGGCAAGTGCGAGAATGTCAGAGCCTTTGTACTCGAGAATGAGAAGAGAATTGTCGAAAGGTAGGATTTCGAATACATCGCCAACTGTGATGTTGCCTTGATAGAGCGCGCGACGTATGCCTCCAATGTTGGTGACAGCCATGTGTACCTCAGGATCGGCTTTGCGTGCTTCGGCAAGGAGAATGTCGGCAACGAGACGAGTGAGAGAGGATTCGGGGAGGGCAATCTCCATGGTTTCGGAAGCAGAACCTATGACGATGTTCATAGCGCTATCCTTTTGTGCTTTGTATGGTGCAATGAGAGACTCCATTGCATCGTGATTGATGTCGCCGTTGATATTAATGAGTGAGATATTGGAGATGGTAGGTGAGGATAATTGTTGCTTGTTGTGGTACATGGTAGATGCCACAACAATAGCAACAATTATAAATGTTGTTATGATTTTTTTCATAATGGGGAATTAGTCTTTGTGTTCGAGTTGGTAACCAAAGTTGCGAAGTTTGCGTTCGCGGTTGCGCCAATCTTTTTCGACTTTGACGTATAGTTGGAGGAAGACTTTTTTGTCGAAGAAGGCTTCGATGTCTTTGCGTGCGTCGGTTCCAACTTTGCGGAGAGCAGCACCTTGTTTGCCAATGATGATGCCCTTTTGAGAGTCGCGTTCGCAGAATACTACGGCACTGATGCGGATGAGGTTTTCCTCTTCTTTGAACTCTTCGACCATAACCTCTACGGCATAAGGAATCTCTTTGTCGTAGTTGAGAAGAATTTTTTCGCGAATGATTTCATTCACGAAGAAACGTTCGGGACGGTCGGTGAGAGCATCCTTGTCGAAGAAAGGAGGAGAATCAGGGAGGAGGGCTTTGATACGCTCGAAGAGTTGGTTGATGCCAAATTTTTCGGCAGCCGAGAGAGGGAATATTTCGGCATTAGGGAGTTCCTTGCGCCAGAATTCGACAAGTTCTTCTAATTTCTTTTGGTCGATAAGGTCGATTTTGTTGATAATTAAGATGGTGTTGGTGTGGTCCATCTTTTTGACTTTATCGAGGAAGAATGCATTTTTCTCGGCAGAATCCAATACGTCGGTTACATACAAGAGTACATCGGCATCGGTAAGAGCCGATTGAGAGAAACCTAACATAGATTCTTGGAGTTTGTAGTTAGGTTTGAGTACGCCTGGAGTGTCGGAGTATACGATTTGGAAATCCTCGCCGTTGACGATGCCCATGATGCGGTGGCGAGTAGTTTGAGCCTTAGAGGTGATGATTGAGATACGTTCGCCTACGAGGGCGTTCATTAAGGTAGATTTGCCTACGTTAGGGTTGCCAACAATGTTGACAAAACCAGCTTTGTGTGTCATATTAATTAGGTGATCCGTCGTGTTTTACAATTCGGCTTCGTTGCCGAAAAAGTCTACGACTTCCAAGGTGCAAAGTTACAAAAAAATAGTGAGATTGCCAAATATTTGTGTATTAGCTATTTTTTTTGTAACTTTGCAGGCGAATTATTAACCTCGGTTGCCTTTCCGCTCTGATGATGAGAATGAGAGTGACGGAATGTCTGTGAAGACATCGGTGACCATAAAGACAATTATTTAAATATGAGTAATTTAGTAGCAATTGTAGGTCGCCCAAATGTGGGTAAATCTACGCTTTTTAATCGATTGACAAAGTCTCGTCGTGCGATTGTGAATGATGAGGCAGGTACAACACGTGACCGCCAATATGGCTTGTGTGAATGGTGTGGTCGCGATTTTTCGGTGGTTGACACAGGTGGTTGGGTTGTGAATTCGGAAGATATTTTCGAAGAAGAGATCAATCGTCAGGTGGCTATTGCAATAGAAGAGGCAGACGTAATTATGTTCGTTGTGGATGTGATGAGCGGTATTACAGACCTCGACTTACATGTGGCGCAAATATTGCGTGCAGCGAAAAAGCCTGTTATCTTGGTAGCAAATAAAGTAGATACATTCGACTTGCAATATCAAGCTGCAGAGTTTTATGGCCTTGGTCTTGGCGATCCATATATTATGTCGGCAATCAATGGTCTTGGTTCTGGCGAGTTGTTGGATAGATTGATGGAATATCTTAAACCAGACACAAATGAAGAGTTGGAAGAGTTGCCACGTTTTGCAGTGGTAGGTCGTCCAAATGCAGGTAAATCGTCGATTATTAATGCATTTATTGGTGAGGATCGTCATATTGTGACTGACATTGCAGGTACAACACGTGACTCAATCTATGCACGCTATAATAAATTCGGTCATGACTTTTATCTTGTGGATACAGCGGGTATTCGTAAGAAAGCGAAGGTGAATGAAGACATTGAGTACTATTCGGTTATCCGTGCTATTCGTGCAATTGAGAATTCGGATGTATGTATTTTGATGATTGATGCAACTCGTGGTATTGAGAGTCAGGACTTGAATATCTTCTCATTGATACAAAAGAACCGCAAAGGTTTGGTTGTATGTGTGAATAAATGGGACTTGATTGAGAGCAAAACATCGAAAGATATTAAGCGTTATGAAGATGCGATACGTGAGAGATTAGCTCCGTTTACCGATTTTCCAATTATCTTTACATCGGCATTGACAAAACAACGTATTTATAAGGTGGTAGAAACTGCGATTGAAGTGTATGAAAATAAGAAACGTAAGATTTCGACTGCGAAATTGAATGAATTCTTCTTGCCTCTTATCGAAAACTATCCACCACCAGCATATAAAGGTAAATATATTAAGATTAAATATGTATCGCAATTGCCAGATACACAAGTGCCAACATTTGTGTTCTTTGCTAACTTGCCACAATATATCAAACAACCATATATGCGATTCTTGGAAAATAAATTGCGTGAGACATGGGAGTTCCATGGTACACCAATATTGTTGTTCCCAAGACAAAAATAAGGGTTGAGATTGTAAATAAAAAAAGGCTGATTAACAAATTTGTTAGTCAGCCTTTTTTATTGTTTGTAGATGGGGGTTATTTATTTGTAGGTTGTACATTGTTGGCATTGCCCATTTCGCACGAGCCAGAGAATTGGGCTTCTGGTTCGATGCTAAGGATTTTAGTTTTGATTTGTCCCCAGACTTTAGAAGAAGATTTGAGAGAAAGAGTGCCGTTGACAATCATTTTGCCATTGATGTTGCCCATGATTCCTGCATTGGCACAATCTACGTTGCCTTTTATGTTGCCTTGTTGGCCTACTACGACTTTGCCTTTGCACGATAGATCGCCTTCGAGTTCGCCATCAAT
>JAZLEE010000012.1:0-3812 GCA_045615085.1 Candidatus Aphodosoma sp.
CATATCATCTACAATGCGAAGAATATCAGGCGAAATACCCACATCTTCTGCACCCATCACAATAGCAAGAGGACCTTTATAGTCTGTTTTCGAATAGTCATGCGATGCTTTTTCAGATGCAGCAATCACTTTGATGCCACACTTTTGAAGGAACGAAACAGTGTTATGAAGACTATTTTCTCTACAAACAGGTATTACGTGCAATGCACCAGCCGAAGTTTTTATCGCATCAGCATTTGCTGCCGCACCGCCTTTCATTGGCACTACAATGGCATCTACTCCTGCGCATTCGCATGTACGAGCAATAGCTCCAAAGTTGCGAACATCAGTCACTCCATCCAAAATCACGATAAAAGGATCCTTGCCTTCTTCATAAAGAGCAGGAATGATATTGTCAATGCGTTGGTATTCTATCGACGAAATATAAGCCACCACACCTTGGTGGTTTTTCATAGTGAGTTTATTGAGTTTTTCAAGTGGCACTTTTTGAATAGGCACTTGCAAGTCTTTTAGCTTGTCAAACAACTCTTTAGCCAAGTCGCCTCCCATTTCGCGACGGATAAACACTTTGTCCAACTCCTTACCAGCATCTATTGCCTCAATCACAGCGCGGATGCCGAATATCATATTTTTCTCTTTTATCTGTTTCATTTTTAGTGAGTTTTAAATATTTCTGCAAAGTTAGTAAAAATAATTCATAATTCATAATACATAATTCATATTTTTTTTCTAAATTTGCAAATTGTAATATAATGTCTAATTTTTGTGATAAGTGAGGGTAATTAAGTTTACTTAAATTGCCGAACAGAGTTATTAATTCTTAATTCTCAAAATGGATCGTCTTCGTTTTTTAAGTATGGGCAGCGGAAGTAGTGGCAATTGTTACTACATAGGCACTGCGTCCTACGGCTTCTTGATTGATGCCGGAGTGGCGGTGCGTACCGTTAAGCGTGAACTAAAAGAACACGGACTTTCATTCGAGAATATTTGGGGCATTTTCATTACACACGATCACACCGACCATATCAAGTCTGTAGGCGTATTGGGCGAGAAATATCACATTCCAGTCTATGTTACTCCTGAGATGCATCTCGGTATCAATCGCAACTATCGAGTAACAGAGAAGTTGCTCTCTGCTCACAAACTATATAAGAAAGGTGAGCATATCGTTATTCGCGATTTCACAATCCAAGCATTCCCAGTTTCACACGATGCCTCTGATTGTGTTGGCTACACTTTCGAATATGGCAATCAGCGATTCGTCATTGCTACCGACCTCGGATATATAGGCAAAGAAGCAGCCGACCATATTACCAAAGCCAATTATCTTGTGCTCGAAGCCAACTACGATGATAATATGCTCAAAAATGGTCCGTACCCTTATCGCTTGAAACAACGTGTACGTTCTCACACTGGTCATATGTGCAACGAGCACACAGCACGTTTCTTGGCTGACAATCCTAATGAACATCTCTCTCATGTTTTCCTTTGTCACCTTAGTCAAGAGAACAACACTCCAGAGTTGGCATTCAAAACAGTCAATGATGCACTTGTCGAAAAAGGCATCGCACTCGAACTCCTTCAACCTCTCGAGCGCACAATCCCATCGCCAATGTATATCTTTAAACCATACGAAGCGGAATAACACAATATTAAATATAATAAAAAAGGCAACCAAAATCGGTTGCCTTTCTTATTTTCAAGTAGTAGTAACTAATAGTCTTGCTACTAGTTACTTGCTACTTATGTCTAACAAATTAGAGTTGTTTTTTAGGTTTGATGTCCAATTTCACTGGCTCAACCATGTTTTCAGGAGCAAGGATAGTGTCGAGGTCTTCTTTGCTCAAGATATCGTGTTCGAGCACGAGGTCATAAACACCTTTACCAGTTGCCATTGCTTCTTTAGCAATTTTAGTTGAGTTTTTATAACCAATGATTGGGTTCAAAGCAGTAACAATACCGATAGAGTTGCGTACTTGGTTCATGCAGTTTTCTGCGTCAGCAACGATACCATCGATACAAAGTGTACGGAGAGTGTTGAAACCGTTAGTGAGCAATTGGATAGATTCGAACAAGCTATAAACCAATACAGGTTCCATAACGTTCAATTCCAATTGAGCATTTTCAGATGCCAACATCACTGTTGTGTCGTTACCAATTACTTTGTAGCAAAGTTGGTTCATCACTTCTGGGATAACAGGGTTAACTTTACCTGGCATGATTGAAGAACCTGGTTGCATTTCTGGCAAGTGGAGTTCGTGGATACCGCAACGTGGACCTGAACCCATCAAACGAAGGTCGTTACAGATTTTGATGCTCTTCAACGCAATGCGTTTCAAGCAAGATGAGTAAGCAACCAATACGTCAGTAGCAGAAGTTACTTCAATCAAGTCTTTAGCCAAAGTTACATTCCAACCAGTGATTTCGCGCAATGCTTCAGTGCAAAGTTTGCTATAGCCTGGTTCTGAGCAGATACCTGTACCAATTGCAGTAGCACCCATATTGATGCAAAGCAATTCTTCAGCAGCAGCTTTCAAGCATTTCACTTGTTCTTTCATACCATTTGCAAATGCTTGGAATGTTTGACCCAATGTCATAGGCACACCATCTTGCAATTGAGTACGACCCATTTTAACGATGTTTTTGAATTCAGCAGCTTTAGCCTCCAACGATGCGATGAATTTTTCCATTGCTTCGATAAGTTCTGGAGTTTTGAGGTAAAGACCAAAGTGAAATGCAGTTGGATAAGCATCGTTAGTTGATTGAGATGCATTGATATGGTCGTTTGGTGAGCAGTATTGATATTCGCCATATTGGTGACCCATGATAGCCAATGCGCGGTTAGCGATAACTTCGTTAGCATTCATGTTCACTGTAGTACCAGCGCCACCTTGAATCATGTCAGAAGCAAACCATTCGTGGTGTTGACCTGCATAGATTTCGTCGCAAGCTTGGCAGATAGCTTTGAATTGTTCGTCTGTCAATTTGCCTTGTTTGTGGTTAGCAATAGCAGCACCTTTTTTAGTAATAGCCATACCTTTAATAAAAGTAGGGTATTCATACATCAATCTGCCTGAGATTTTGAAGTTTTCGAAACCACGAAGCGATTGTACGCCATACATTGCTTCTACTGGAATTTCTTTTGCGCCGATAAGGTCGCTTTCAGTACGTGTTTTGCCTGAAAATTTAATAGTGTCCATAGTTAGATATTTTTAAGAAAATTAATGATTGTCTTCATAATGTATAAACTAATTCAATGCATCCAAATAATTATGAATTATGAATTGCGAATTGTGAATTAGTTTAACTCTGCAAAGGTAACCAAATAAATTCATTCAACCAAACGAAAAGCAATAAAAATTTCAAGATAAAAATTCTATCTATTTTTAAGTTTTTACATTAAAAAAGTTAAAAATGCGACAAAAATAACCGCTTTTTAATTTCAATTTGTAGTAAAAGAAAAATGAAAAGTTGTCGAATTTCATTTTTTTTGCCCAAAAATATTATAGTATGATTTTTTAATAATCAATTTATATCAAAAAAATATGAAATTGTAAAATAAAATTTTTTTTCCAAAATATTTGCTCAATTCAAAAAAAAGTGCTAATATTGCATCGTGAAATTTTATTCCACAAAAATACATTTTTCTTACTTTATTAAATTCTAATTATTATGAATGTAGCTAAAGTTATGGCCGACTTGGAGGCTAAACATCCAGGTGAAAAAGAATTCTTGCAAGCTGTACAAGAAGTGTTGGAATCTATCGAAGAAGTTTACAACCAACACCCAGAATTCGAAAAAGCTAAAATCGT
>JAZLEE010000013.1:0-16624 GCA_045615085.1 Candidatus Aphodosoma sp.
CATAAGACGTTGTTTGATTTCAGCAGCCATAGCAGCTTTCTCTTCAGCAGAATATTCAACTGCAGTAGAAGCAGCTTTCTTAGCAGGAGTTGGGAAAATACGTTTGTTAGCAATAAAGATAATCAACGAAATAGCCATAGCAGCTACAGAAGCGATGAACGAGAAGTGAACACCTTCGTTGAACACTTGAAGATATTGATTGCAGAAAGCAGTCATATCTTCAGCCCAAGTACCACCTACCGACTCAACCAAAGCTTGCATATTAGCCAATTTCTCAACACTCATAGCAGCAGCATTGTTGATATACTCGTGGCAATAAGCAGGAAGAGCAGAGTTATAAACCAAACCATTAGTTTTCAACCACCATTCACGGAGAAGTGGAGCAACAAATGGAGCGATAACACCACCTACGTTAATAAACACATAGAAAATTTGGAAACCAGAGTCACGTTTGTCTTTTGCAATAGCAAGAGCCTCTTCGCCTTTTTTAGCCTCTTCAGCCTCGAAGTTGTCATACATTTGACCAACGATAGCTTGCAAGTTACCTTTAAACAAACCATTACCAAATGCAATGAGGAACAAAGCAAGACAAGTAACAGTCAAAAGGAAAGAACTGTTTTGTGGAGTTGCAAGAACAGGGATTGACAAAACAACATAACCCGAAGCCATGATAGCCAAACCTGTCATAATAGTACCTTTGTAGTTTTGTGTTTTGTCGGCGATCAAACCACCTACAAGGCTAAGGATATAAATACCCGCATAGAAAATCGAGTAGATAAGACCAGCTTGTCCTTCGGCAAGACCGAATTTTGAGCACAAGAACAACGCCAAAACAGCGTTCATGATGTAATAGCCAAAACGCTCACCCATATTAGAGAGAGCCGCAGCTAATAAGCCTTTTGGATGACTTTTAAACATAAAATAAAAAATTTAATTAATTAATGATATTAGAATTGATTGATTTTCAATACAAATACAAACAACATAAAGTCGATGCAAAGTTAATAAAAATTATTCAAACTGCCAAATGTCAAAAAATAGACAAATATTTATAAAAAAGAGAGATACCTCATAGGTACCTCTCTCTATAACAATTTTATTTCACTCTAATCTTGTAACTAATCAAATCAGATTCAGATTGAATTTGTAAGATATAGAAACCTGACTGAATTGGTGCAGGAATAACAATCATATCACCATCAACATCGTAAGAATTCATCAACTGTCCTGTAATAGTATATACCCTCACATATCCTCTATTCAAACCATTTATCATTATAGTTTGATTTGAATTCAACAACGTTGCAGATATAGTTATATCCGAAGATAAAATATCATCCAAATCTGTCTGAGTAGTAGGACATACAGGACAAGATCGAGTCTTAACTAAATCAGATACCCTTGTAACTTCAAGATAATAGCAATCTCCATCTTCAAAATATTGATTATCCCCTACATAATAATAAGAGTTAATCTCTCCTTCCAAAGGTTCACCATTTTTATACCATTGATAATCCAAAAATTCATAACCACCATTATTTTCTGAGTCCAAAATAGTTATAAGGTTATTAAACTTAGGCTGCAATAAAGTTGAACTATAATACACATCAAAATAAATTGGTATAGAAACTTCATCACAAAAAGACAAAGAATCTTTAACAACAATCGTTGCTGTATATCGATTAGGACAACAAGAATCTGGAATCTCAATAACAAATTGCTTTGCTACACTATCAACAGGAAGCCACTCCGCATCTTCAAATCCATAACTTTTCGCAAAATTATCATATATAATAGAAAAAGCAAAAGGCTTACGTTTATCTTGTTCTGTCCCATAATCTATATAAAAAACACCATCGTCTGCACAAAGAGATTTATATCTATCATCAACACGAACCCCAATTGGAGCGGTTTTAGTCACATTCAAAACAACGAGACTATCACAACCCAATTTAACTGTTTTCAACCAAACTTCATACTCTCCTGTTTTGTCATATATACGTCCATTATATATAACATCCTGGTCTCCACAAATAGTATCACTAATATATGTCGGTTCTGGCGTAGGCATAAACTTAAGATCCATAACTGTCAAACTATCACAACCACACCAAGTAGTATCCTCTTGTGTATAAATACCATCTTGCACAATATACTTATCTGCAAAGAACTCTACATCTGCCTCACATTTTTCCTTATAAAGAGAATCAACTTTATCCGAAATAGATGGCACTATATACGTAAGAACTGTATCATCCAAACAAGCATCATTAGAAATACCTGTACGCAAATGCACGTTAAGAATTCCACCTTCATTCGGTGCAACATAAACAATATCTTCTTGTTGACTTTCAAATTTACCATTGTTTATATTCCAGAAGAAAGTCTCACATGGCTCTTTTGTATCAACAATTTTACCATCAACTTTTGTGCGAACATGACTTTTGTTTGTAAAAACAACTCGATTTTGACATCCATGAGGTTCCCATTTTATATCAAGATCTGCTTGAGGGATACGAGGTTGAACCAAGGTAGAAAGTTCAAAACCACAACCTTTAATACCAATATAATCAACTTTACAATAATATGTCGTCGTATCATTACCTGGTACAGAGAGTGTACGCTCTTTAGAAATCACTGTATGACGATCACCATGTTTAGTCCACTGATATTCAAAACCTTCTGGTGCCTCTATCGTAATAAAGTCTGCATCACCACAACTACTATTTTTAATAACCGCATCAGCACAGTCAAGAGTAAAGTACGCATATCCAGCGTGACCTGTTTGGCGACAATCTCGTGTAATCAACTCTATCTCTATCGTCTGACCATGATACTTCGCTATATTCATACCAATAGTAGTCCAATCTTTCCAAACATAAGCGTCATACACATTCCAACTAATATTACTAGCCATAGGTGAAAACTCAAAGTCACCACATGTCGTACTAATAGTTTTACCTGTTTCATCTTTCAAACGCAACCTAAAATACGGGTCATTTTCAAGACCATGCCCAGGAGCCTCCAATACTACTGCATACTTCATCAAAATAATTTTAGCTTGCATCGTATCTACTAAATATTTATAACGAATTGCCTCTGCCTCTGCATTTATATCCCAGTTCCCCAAACGCACAGAAGCCAAAGATCCTTCTGGAATTGTTCGTAGTTTATTACCAGTTCGAGGGTCAAATTCATCTTGCTTCCAATTTACAGTATGACGGCTACGTATATCCTTAGGCCCATAATCAATAGCATTAGCCATAAAACCATTCGACACACCTAATCCTGTCGGAGAAAGCTGCACATTTGGATCCCATGGTGTAGGCAAATCCAAGCCACACATCCCCTTTAAGCAAGTAACATCGGGATTATTAGCCAACTTAACATAATTTATACAGTGTGCATCTGGCGAGAAAATAATTATATCTGTTTCCGTTAGCCAAGCGCTTTTCTCATTATCTCCACAAAGTCCTCTAATCCTGACATCATATACCCCCTCTGGCAAACCTGGGATAACCACCTTCTTCTCAACATTATAATCTTCATAAACCAAGCCATGAAGTTGACGCCAAGAGCGCATACCTGGAAGTCTATATTCCAAATCATATTTTTGATGCTGACCATCCCAATTAATAATCAAAGTATCGGCAACAGACTGAACCGTAAGAGACGTAGGTTTAGGGCAATTACCTGTAGTAATCTGAATATCATCAATACACATTGACAACTCAGATAGAGAATCATTTTTATTATTATTCTGCCAAATAAAAACAAGATAGAAAGTACTATTATAAGTCATACCTTCAAGAGCAGAATACTCTTGCCAAGACTCACTACCATACAATTTCTTTTGTGGTTTCTTGAGAGCCGTAGGTAAAACAGCCTTAGACGAATTAGAATTTAAATAATCTTTTATTACATAATCTGGTACCAAATAATAATTTAAAACCGAAACATCTCTAGCAGATCCACCTTTCCACTCAAAAGAAACATTAATTTTACAACGATCTGTTGCTATAGAGTCTGGCTTAGGAATATATATAGGTCTATATGCCATAACACAATTAGGCTTAGCCCCATATGTCATAGTTTTACCTGTGTCACACGAGATATAAAGAGAATTATACCCCTCCACATAATCCAAATTACCAATCATCCATTGATCTGCACACAATGGACCCTCCGAACCAGCATTTATAACCCAGTTTGCATTTTCAATAGAATCCTCAAAACCACAAGAGTAGGGCAAAGATATCTCATAAGGAGAAGTCTGAGAATATAAATACTCCGAACAAATCAATAAAACAAAAAGAATTTTCAGAATGTGCTTTATCATAACTACATTAAATTATATTTTACTCAAATACAACTTGTTCTATTTCACGTGTACCATCTTCAAACAAGAAATCCAATATATACACTCCAGACATACCCAAAGTAGACACTAAATTTTCTGCTTTTGATACATCAAGTGATTTTACCAAGATTCCAGTAGATGTCCAAACTCTAACATTTGCTGCTTTAGGAGCCAAAACAGACATCACTTTATTCTTCTCAAATACCACAACTTTATCGTTCTCATCTGCTGCCAAATCTTTTAAATCGGCCACACATGACATAATAGAAACATTATCTGGCAAACGTGTTAATAAAACGGTATATTCCGCATCCAAATCCAAACCATCTGGCTCATAAAGAATAGAAGATGTTGCGTCCTCAATAGGTTGTCCATTTTTATACCATTGAAATGCCACAAATTGATAACCTGACGTATCATTATCATTCCACACATGATTATATTTCTCATTCTTCACTGCAAGTACGTCATTCCAACGTTGCGCCAATACCTGATTTGAATAATGAACTTCTATAGGCAAATCTACTGCTTCCAAGCCACACGACCTTTTACCAAAAGTAAGATTCAAATTATATACACCAGGAACAATACTATCTGGAATTGGCACAACAAGAGCATCTGCCTGTGGAACAACATCCGAAGCTAATATGTACGAAACATTATTTGTAACCATCTTCATGTCCACATTACATGACAAGAAATTACCAGAGCTAACACTATATGGAATTATCAAATTTTCATCATCCTCACAAGCCCACACGGTAGAATCAAAGTCAATGAACAAAGATTCATTAACCAAAAGATCCAAGGTCGAAATACTATCACAACCATTAACTGTTTTAACTGTATCTCTATAAATTCCAGTCTCAGTAATCACTCTACCTGCAAAAATGTATTCTTCATGACTACAAATAGTATCATATTTGTAATAATTTTCTGGTTTTGGCAACACAGTCAAGTCTAATGAACTAATTACCTCACAACCATACTCATTTAATATTGTATCAGAATAAGTACCAGCAACAAAAATAGGACTACCATTTAACATATATGGTTCTCCAAAACAAATAGTGTCGTAAAGTACTTCTACAATAGCACCAATTTTAGGCAAAGTCACAACAAAAGTTGTATCATCAAAACATTTTCCATCTGCAATAAATGATTTAAGAGTAACGGTATAACTACCACCCTCATCAGGGAAAACATGCTTAGGATTTTCATCCGTAGACGTAGTTCCATCGCCAAAATCCCACAAATAAGTATCACATGGTTCATTTGTTTGAGTAACTTCTCCTGAAACTTGATTAACCCTCACAATAGAACTATGATTAGTAAATCTCACTGCATTTTGACAATTTCCCACTTCTGTTTTATGGTCTGCACCAGCCAAAGGGAAACGTGCAACAGCAGAAGCTTGCAATGTATAATAACATTGCTTATTTGTAGGTTGAATAACATCAAGATGATAAGTTAAAGTATCATCTACCTCTACCGAGAACACTCTCTCTTCTGACAACGTATTATTAGGATCAGAAGGCAAATACCATCTATACAAGAATCCTTCTGGACCTTCAAACATATTCTTTTCACCCTCTTCCATATTACCGCAACTCAAACCCTTAATTTTACCATCAGAACATCCTAATGTAAAATAAGCATAACCAAAGTGAGCACCTTGATTACAGTCATAAGTTTGCAATCTTATTTTTAACGATTGTCCATGATACTCTCTCAAATTGATAGCAATTGTAGTCCACTCTTTCCACCAAATAACAGGAGTTCCATCATTACCTCCAGCAGCATGCCAACCAGGGCCAGATGTATTTTCACCTGCAGTAAAGAACGCTTCACCACAACCGAACTCATCCAAAGGTTGATTATTATTTTTCAAAATTTGCAAAGTAAACCTTGGTTGATCCTTGCTTTCATGCTGAGGGTCTTGCAAAACAACCGCATAATTCAACAACAAAATAGCAGATTTAATTGTATCAACTGTATAATCATATTCAATACATTCAGCTTCATATTTAACACCCCAGTTACCTAAACGAACCGAAGCAATTTCTCCAGGAGGAACAGTTTTCAAACCAATTCCAGCGTCCATAGTACGAGCATCATACTCATCTTTCAGATAGTGAATAGTATGACGACTTTCCATAGCCAAATAACCATAATCCACAAGCCCTGGAGTTGCTTTAGGATTACTTGTTGTTCCATAAAAACATCTATTCTCCAAATTCAAAAAATTCAAGCATGTACCACCTGTTGAATAAATGAATTTCTCAAACGATGACCATGCACTACGCTCATCACCACATCTCGAGCGCACATAAAAAGTTGCAATACCCGCAAACAAATCTTTAACTTCACAATATTTAGTAGTTATACTATCGAAATAAATAGGTTCACTACCTACACCTAAAGTATAACGAACATCATAAGCTTCCGCATCACCTTTCCATTGAAAGATAACATCATCACCTTTTTGAGCAACGCTCAAATCTGTTGGTTTATTACATAAACCTACCTCTTTAATTAAAATATTATCAATAGCTACAGCTGGAGGAGTAACACCAACTACACCATTACGCCATACAAAAACTAAATTGTATCTTGTACCATCAGAAACAATCGTATCAGACACAACATTCCAAGTTCTTTGACCAAGACCTAAAGAGTCAGAGCCAAAAAACAAACCATATTCATCATTAATAAAATCTGTTTGCAAAAAAGGAGATTTGTCAAGAGAAGCTAACAAAGAAGTATCAACTTTACTTTCAGGCACCCAACACACATACAAACCATCTACATTATGCATACCACCAGCTTGCCAGTCAAAAGAAATTTCATATTGACCTGGATCTAAAACAAGAGGACGATAAGCAACAACCGAAGTAGGTTTTGCTACATAACTATTTGTTTCTCCCTCATCACTAGAAATAAACAATCCAGCATTACCAGTATTAGCACCAGCAACACCAAAGAACCATCTATTAAAACAAGACGGGCCTTTTTTACCTGTATTCAATTTCCATTCTTTATATTCTCTCAAATCTTCAAAATCAGTTTGATAAGACTTCGAAGTAATAACTGTTTGTGCAGAAAGAGCCCCAACAAACAATAACAAAATAATAGTTAACAGATTTTTATTAAACTTTTTCATAATAAGATTATTATAAAAACATCGTCAAGAGCCGAAGCTCTTGAGCGATGTTTGTTTTGTTATAAAATTATTTTACAACAACTTTACCTTGGTAAACATTACCTTCACCAGTAATGATACGTACAACGTATACACCACGTTCAGACAAACCATTAATTTGAACTGGATAAACCGATGGAGTGTCCATATATACACGTTGACCAACAGCATTAAATACTTCAACCAACATGCCTTTACGTTCGCTTACAGTAAAGTCAGCTTCTACGTATAGAGTACTATTTACATTTACTGGGTTTGGAAGCAATGCCAAATCAAGAGATTTAACATTATCAACAGCATCTGCATATAGAACAACTAAAGTATGTACTATAATATCTTTACAATTTTCTGCTTCTAATATAATAGTTTCTTTATAAGTACCAGGAGCAGTTGCACCATCATAATACAATCCCATGTATTCATAAGGCAATTCGTCTGTTGTGATAGTATGTGTCACATAAGTTGTTTCTCCATTAAGAACTGTGAGATTCAAAGTAATTGTAGAGTCACAACCATCAACCGAACGATATTCTTTAGTATAAGTACCTGTTTCAGTCAAGTTTTCGAAACCATTTTCATTATAAGCTTCGCCTTTACAGATATAAACATCCAAAGTTTGACGAAGGTCAGGTAATACAGTAGCATTAAGGAGAACAACAGAGTCTTCGCTGAATGTTTCAAGATATTGACCTGAAGTTGTAATAGTTTGTTTACCGAATTGATAAGATTCGCCGAAACAGATATTAACTTCTGCATAATCAGTTGCATCACCTACAACAAGGTTCAATGTAACGATAGAGTCACAATCACCAACTTTAGATTTCAAAGGCAATCTATAAGAACCTGGTTGAGTCAAACCAACGAAACCATTTTCATTATAAGTTTCACCTTGTTTAATAGCAGCATTAATTACAATATTGCTGTAGTCAGGCAATACAGTAGCAACCAAAGTGATCAAAGAATCGCAGCTACCTGGAGTTTTAACTAATTGTTCATAAGAACCAGACTCAGTAATTGTTTTACCATAGAAGTCATAAGATTCACCATGACAAATGTTAACATACTCAGTATGACGGATAGCATCATTAACTTTAAGAACAAGAGTTACGATAGAGTCACAACCTGTAATAACAGAAGATAGAGTGTCGTTATAAACACCTGTAGTTCTATACTCTACACCATTCCATAGATAAGACATACCTTGACAGATAGTGTCAAATGCTTGAGTCTCAACAACTGGGTAAGCATTCAAATTAAGAACTACGATAGAGTCACAACCATTATGTGCTGTTAATTTACGTTTATAAGTACCTGCTTTAGGCAAATTCACGAAATGATTAGCATTGTCACTATAAACACCATTTTCACACATATAAGCAGGAGTCAATTCTGAAATTTGCATAGGAGTAACATTAACAGTAAGTGCAAAGCAAGTATCAGGATTATCCTCTCTACCTTGTGTCAAATTCCATTTAATGAAATTATTTTCACCTACTTCTAAGTCTTCTGATTGAAGTGAGAAATATTCATTTTCATAGTCAGAAGTTTCACAGATAGTTGCAACTTCGGCATTTTCGGCATAAGTATTAATATGAACATTATCCAAGTGAATATCTGCTCTACCAAGAGCACCATCAGCTTCGATATAGAATGCAACCATAATTGCTTTACCTGCATACTTAGTCAAATCAACAGAATATTGTTTACCTGTATGTGGTATATCCAAACAATTAAATTCACCGACATTCCAATCCCATATAATTGCATTATCACGTTTCCAAGTTTTACCAGCATCTTCAGAGATAACAATAGCAAATCTATTATTAACATCATCTACTGATTGAACAGAAATTGGATCAGCATTTTGATAGTCTGTCAAAGCAAGATCGAATGACATGTGATATTTAGCATTAGCATCAGCCAAGTCAATAGCAGGAGAGAACAACCAATATGTATTAGAATAAGTTTTAGTCGTATAATTATAACTACCACCAAATGTAGCTGTCATGTTGTTAGTAGAGAACAAGCCAGACTCTGTCAACGCAACTTTAGTTGACCAACCTGTAGCACTATTTGGTTGAGTATAGATAAATTGACCAGTACCATAAGTAATTACACTTGCCAAAGCTGGAGAAGTAGCACGAGTCCAAGCTTCTGGAGTCAAACCTAATTGAGCAAATTCGTTGCGATAACGAACACCACGCAATGTTTCAAATACAGTAGTCAAAGACCATTCAGATTCTTCGAAAGGACCACAAACTGATTTCACTCTTACATAATAGTTTGTAAGTTCTTTAAGATTTTCGAACTTGTAAGGGAACTTAGCTACGGTATCAGTTACTGCGTTTGCAAAATCAGCATTATCAGCAATTTGAACGATATATTCGCTTGCATAATCAACAACTGTCAATTCTGCTGCATCAATTCTGATATTATTTACCTTAATATTGATAGGAGCAGTACATGTTTCTGAAGTCACTTCAACATCATCGATATAGACAACATTGTCGTAGAATCCATATTTATCATTTTTGAATGCGATAAATGGACCTTGAGCATTTTTCAATGGCAAAGAACATTTAACCCAGAAGTTACATCCTGTCAAGTCATCCGAAATTTTTGTTGAAGATGTAATTTCCTTAGTTGTATATGGATATTCAAATACTTTGAGAGATTTAAATGTACTAGGGTCATTTGGATCTGTCATTGTACCTACAGTTATCTTACGAGCATAACCTCTATCTCCACTAGTATAACCTGCACTTACTTCAGGATCGAGAGTTGCATTCGAAACAGCACCTGTAGAAGCATTGTGAGTAACACATCTCATCCAGAATGTGAGGTAGAGCGAATCCAAATCTTTATCAAACAATGGGAATGCCACATAACCACCAGCCCAGTTATTATAAGAAATAGGGTTAAATGAGTCTGTTGGATCGTTAGGATCAGTTGTACCTTTTTGATTAAACTTAATCGCTTTTGATGTAGCGCCTCCAGTACGGTCATAAATAGTTTTGTCGTTTTGAACCAATTTAGGTCTTACATATTTGTAAGGATCTGATGTTGGACTAATGTGAGAAACTACATAACAACCAGAGAAATCTTCATCTTCGTCATAAGTATAAACAACGTCAGTAGCAATTGGATCACATGGAGTTGTGAACTCAATAGGACCAAGCCATTTACTTGTTGCACCTTCACCACAATTAGTAGTTACAAAAGCACGGTATGATGTCAAACCTTCCAAACCAGTTGCTTTTACAGAAGTAGCTTGCAAAGTATCAGCAAAGACAAAGTCTTCATCTGTCAATGTTTCAATGTCTCCTTCCATTTGGTCTGTAACCTTAACAATGAATTCGGCTTTAGCATCCATTGATTCCCATGCCAAATCTACAGATTCGTTATCAAATCTAGTCATTCTAAAATTCAATGGAGCCATACAATTTTGACGTTCGATTTTAAGATCGTCAATTGCACCAGAACGAACTAGAGTTTCGCCTTCTCTACCTTCTTCATTAATCCACAAGAATACCAAATGATAGATACCAACAAGGTCATCAGTAATAGTAACCTCAACGTTATTTACTCTCCAACCATCATTATTTGCCAAGAATGCAGTTTTACGACCCAATTCTGAAATGTCAATTGCTCTACTTTCAGTTCCATAATTTGATTGGTCAATATCGAATTGATTAGTACCATAAACTGTTCTTTGACCAGCTTTAAATGTTGAAGTAGAAGGGACCAAAACAGCTTTCATATAATCAGTTGGGAAGTCTGGATCTTTTTCAGCAAAACCAGTACAAGTCCAAGAATAACTGATATTATAAACACCTTTGTCGAAATAGATAGTACGATATGCCCAAGAGTAAGATTGAGGCATATATGATACTTTTTCCTTGCCTTCTTCCTCTTTTTCTTTATCTTTACCTTCCTCTTTTTCGTCTTTACCCATGAAATTGTAGTACTTCATTGTAGCACCACCATCATAAGAGATATACAATGCATCATCTGTAGCTTCTTTAGTTTCAGAAACTTCAAATGCATCATCCACACCGATGTACCATCTATCAGTTTGATCTTCTTGTACAAATTCCCACAAAGCATTCTCTTCTGCATTTTCAAAGTCGCAGAAATAAGGCATTTCTTTAACGAAACCTTTAAGAGTTGTGCGTGTATCGGCATAAGTCCAAGGAGAAACGGCAGTATCATTACAGAATGCTCTTACATAAATGTCATATTCAGTTGCAGGAGCAAGACCTTTAGCCTCACCGGTTCTACCTCTAAATTCAGTAACTATACCATTATCATAGATTGGGTCAAAGCCTACTTCACCACATTTAAATTCATATTTAACACCACCATCATGAGAGAATGAGAATGTTAAAGATGTATCTGAATGGGCAACAAATTTGAAGTTATAAGGTCTTGGACAATCAGGAATTTTTTCAATAACAATATCATCAAGATAAGCGCGAGCCATTTTAACATTCAAAGAGAAATCTGTCATAAAGGCTACATGTTTACCCGAACCTGTGTAGTTAGTGAAATACAATTCTTTTTTAGCGAAAGTACCACCATAAACTTGGACAGTATCAACAGGTACAAAAGAGTTAGCGATATCTGTTATATCTTCAACAACACCCATAACCAAATATGGTTGTTGATTATATGCAGAAGAACCTGTGTATGCTCTTGCGAAAAGAGTAACCATACAAGCACTCAAACTATCTACATCGATTTCTTCTGTTACAAGATAAGTGTATTCAGTTGCAGATTTAGCATCCAAAGCCACACTACTTGAACCTGTATTCGCATAAGTTACAACAGAAGGATAATCGCTATTACCAGCAGTATAAAGACCATTCCAACATTGTGGCATAAGACCAACATCACTTGATGAAGCTGCATAGTTTCTTTCGAAACCATCAGAGAATGGCAATGTAATCTTGTTAGAACATGCAGTACGAACTATCTTAACAGTTGACCATTCGCTCCAGCTATTATCTGCACAAGTAGAACGAACATAAACATAATAATCTGTATTAGGTTTAAGATTGCTGATAGTAGTAGTATTTGCTGTTACATCAATTACATTTTGACCTTCAAGATTATCTTCTGCCAAGAATTTGTTAGAGCATATAACTTGATAAGGTGCTGTGCCAGCAAGATTCAAATCAAATGTTTTGTCAGCAATATTAGCAACTTGAACGCTTGTATATCATTCAGGCACATAACCACAAGAAATATCATCTAAATAAACAACATTGCTCTTACTGAAGTCAGAAACAAAGATGATATATTTACCTTGATTTCCGAGGTAGTCGCCATCATATTTTTCAAATGTCACTTCGTATGGACGCCAATCTAGACCGATATTAAATGTATCAATAGCTTCGAATGTTGCAAGGTTAGATGGATTTGTAACAACACCGACAACAATAGAGTGTGCATATTTATCAGAAGCATAACTTCTAGTAGGAGCAGCAGCCCAGAAACGTAGACGCACGTCTTTGATATCCTCAATATCCAAACGAGGGCTAACAACGTAAGCGCCATTGAATACTGCAGACGAACTAACTTCTGTTCTGATCTTCAATGAATAAATACCACCTTTATTTGCATATTCACGAGTACAATAAGGAATGTAAGAAGCATTATTCATTGATGTGTTGTTACCAACCAAATAACAGTCAGGAGCAGCACCTTCAGTAGCGAATTCAAAACCTTCAACTTTCAAATCATTTGGCACTTGAGGTTGACAGTTAGTACGCAAAGTAATAACGCGAGACCAAACACCAACTTCATCACCACAAATAGCTCTTACATAAACGTAATAACCTGAATTTGATTCGAGGTCTTCGATAGTGCAAGGATTTGAAGTAACAGTATCAATTCTGTATACCAAACTAGCATCGAGTTTAGATTCTGCAAGTTGGTCATTTGTTAATTTTTGTTTTGCCAAAAGAACTGCCCATTTATCATTTGCAGCTGGTGATTGCCAAGACAATTTAGCATAATTGTATGAAATATCTTCAATCTTAACATTCTCTGGACGAGCACATGTTTGAATTTCTTCAACCACAATGTTATCAATATAATATGATGCCCAAGTAGTATATTTTGTTGATAATTTGAAAGCAATATGTTCGCCTTTACCTTGATATTCATCCAAGAGCACAATGTGGTTGCACCATTTATTAGCAAGCTCATTATTCATAGGGATAGACTTAATGACCTCAAATGTATTTGAGTCATTAGGGTCTGTCATTGCACCTACCAAAATTGAGTAATCAGTACGAGAAGAATAGAAATCAAATGTTACTTGAAGTTCTTTAACTGCTTTCTCCATTTTTGGCAAAGCAACATATCTATCTTGATATCCAGAACGACTAGTGTTGTTGATAAGGTACAACATTTTAGTTTTGTTGCCATCTTTTGCACTTGTTGGTTGTTCGATATATGGATAATACCAATACTCTACACTTGAAGGATTATTAGGTCTATAGTTTGGATTATAATAAGCATATTGCTCTGCGTACAAACAATCAGGGAAACCTTTTACTCGTCCGTCTGTTGAAGCTACATCTGCATATCTTTCAAAATCTTCAGTATAAGGCAATTTTTCATAACCTTTACATTCAGTAATGTATTCATCAACGAAAGTCCATTCACCACCTTTAGTACCACAAATACTACGGATAGAATAGTAATATTTAACATTTGGATATTCCAAACCTTTAACCGTAATAGAAGGGATAGTGAGTGTATCATTGTGAATGTAAGTGATTTGATTTGCAGCATCACCTTCCATTTCATCTTTTGTATGTTTTTCGCTAAACAAACGGAATACCCAAGAATCTGCACCATTTGCATCCCAGCTAAATTTAACTTCAGAAGGATCTTCTGGTGTAGCAACAATATTAATATTTGTAGGAGTTGCACATTCAGGTATTGCTGTGAATTTCACGTCATCAATATAGAAGTGATTGTATGCAGCTTTACCAGCAACTGCATCACCCATACCCAAAACAGCAAAGAATTTACCTTTTATGCTTGTATATTGATCTAAGTCATAAAATACGAATTTACCAACACCTTCATTCAAAGTAATTGTATCAATAGCCTCAAAAGTTGTAATGTCGTTTGCAACAGACATGAAACCAACAATAGCTTGTGCTACTTTATATCCAGAAGCATCTTCAGGATTAGCAATATAGAACGAAATACGTGTAGTATCAAAATCAAGTTGAAGTTCAGGGAAAACAAATACTGCATAATTACCTGCAGAAGTTTGATTACCAACTCTTAATTGATATACATATTTAGAAGGAGCTGTTTCAGAATAACTATTAGTAGTCGCAACAGGAGAAGAAGATGTAGCATACAAATTATTAAAGAAAGCAATAGATCCTTTTGGCATATAAGAACCAAGAGACTTGTTTCCATGTCTTATAGTATATGCATATTTAGTGTTACCAGCAGAAGAGGCCGCATCATGACCATCAGCCAAGACATAAGGCAAAGCTGTAACATTGTCAAGTGTACGAATATATTTCACATCACTCCACTCACCAGCATTTGTACCATCACAAGCACGCACATATACACAATATTCAGTAGAAGTTTCTAATCCCTCAACAATTGCGTGGTTAGCTATTTGTTTGCGAACAACATTTTCTGCAGTAGCAATAAGAGAATCTGCCAATACAGTTTTAGAAAGAACAACATCATAAGTTGTATAAGGAGCATCAAAATCAAACTGAACAGAAGTTGCAGCTGGAAGAAGCATAGAATATTCATTCACTTTCATTAATGCTGGACGATAACCAACTGTCAAATTGTCAAATACAAAACAGTTACGATAAGAGAATTTTGACAAGAAAGCAATATATCTACCAGTACCTTCATAGTTTTCGAAAGAAACAAAACGTTCTTCTATATTTTGGAAATACTTAGTAACGATTGTATCAACTGGTTCAAAAGTATTGATATCAGCAGGATCTTCAACAAGACCTACAATAATATCAAATTTTTCAGCATTGTAATTGTAAGTAAACAAAGACAAATACAAATCTTTAACCTTAACTGTGTCTCTAAGTTTAGGCATTACTGCATAAGCATAAGAGTTTTCAGGAATATAAGGTATATTGCTAGTAGAAGAATAGTAGTTATCACCATAGAAACACAAAGCATAATCACTAGTATTTGAATAATAACCCAAACTAGATGTACGGTTTGTATTGATAAATGGAGCATAAGCATCTTCAGCCGCAGCATAAGTCCAAGTAGTCATGCGTGTAGGGTGTGCTTGAGTTGCAGGCATTTCAAAATCTACTACATAAGGATCTTCATAAGTGAAATCCATATAATTGACTGTAGTAAACGAACCTTCTGTCCATTCGCTATATTCACCATAACAATCAGAACGCATATAATAATAGTACTTCACATTAGGTTGAAGACCTTTTATCATAAATGTATTTGTTTGCGTCAAAACTACATCACAAACATCTGCTTCAAGAGAAGCATCTTCAAGTTGCTCTGGAGAAAGAGGTGAAGTTGAAACTTTAAGAGAAAATGCTTTAACGTCCCAAGAACCTACCCAAGAGATGCGTACAGAATCACTTGTTTGGTCACCAATAGTAATTTCTTCTGGAGCAAAACAGTTAGGAGCAGAACGAAGTTCTACTTTATCCAAAACAACGCCTCTACCGAGATTATCTACAGCTTCAAAAGCCAATTGGAAAAATTCAGCACTACCAATAAAAGCCAAAGACACAGTATCGTGAGACCATTTAGATATATGTTTATCATACTCTCTAAGTTTACTCCATGCGCCATCAGCTTTAGTTCTATACAACACTCTCAATACATCAAAGTCATTAGTCCATCTATCTTGAGCGTGCGCAAAAATAAGGATAGGATCAGCCAATCTACCAAAACTAACCTTACCTTCTACTTTACACAAATCCGGAGTAATCAAACGAGCTACCGAGTTTGTAGTAATGTTTGTGTCTGCAGAGAAACGCAAACGAACCTTTCCATCAAAAGCTCCCATA
>JAZLEE010000014.1:0-3117 GCA_045615085.1 Candidatus Aphodosoma sp.
GAGTGTTTTCTTTCTGCAGGTTCCTTCGTTTCACTCAGTCACCAGCAGTTAAGCATAATTTGCCCCCTTCGGGGACGATTATATTTGAATAACATAATTATAAATAGTATATATTAAAAGTTTTTTGTTATGGATCAACCAAAGATTGAAAGGGTGTTGAGATTGATGATGTTATTGATGGGTAATAGGGATTATACTGTGGATGAATTGGCGGATGTTTTGGATACGTCGTATAGATCAATTTATCGGTATATTGATACGTTGAAGAGTGTAGGATTTGTGGTGACGAAAAAGGGTGGGAATGTGTTTAAATTGGCGAAGATTGATGATAAATATGCTGATATTTCGAATTTGGTTCACTTCACGGAGGAGGAGGCGTTTGTGGTGGATAGGATGATTAATGCGCTGGATGATGGGAATGTGTTGAAGAGGAATTTGCATAAGAAGTTGGCGTCGGTGTATAGTTGCTCGGGGGTGGTGGATTGTATTGTGAAGGGAAAGAATGCGGAGAATGTGCATAGGGTGATTGAGGCGATGGAGAAGAAGCGTCAGGTGAGATTGGTGAATTATGCATCGTCGCATTCGGGTGTGGTGCGTGATAGGTGGGTGGAGCCGTTTGGCTTTACGACGGATTATAATCAAATATGGTGTTATGACTTGGAGGATGGACGGAATAAGTTATTTAAGACGGTGAGAGTGGAGAGTGTGGAGGTGATGAAGGAGGGGTGGAGTTGCGAGAATGAGCATAGGAAGGGGTTTGTGGATATTTTTCGCTATAGTGGTTATGATAGATATAGTGTGAAGATTGAGCTTGATGTGCGTGCACGAAATGTGATGTTGGAGAATTATCCGTTGTCGGAAAGGTATATAACGAAGGTGGATGATGGGCTTTGGTTGTTGGAGACGGAGGTGTGTGAAATGTGGTATGTTGAGGAGTTTGTGCAGAGTGTGCAGGGGGCGAAGATTGTGGAGAGTGAAAGAATTAATAATTAAAAATTAATAATTAAAAATTATTCGTTTCACTCATGATTGGGATTAGTTGGATGTGTTGGTGAGGTAGGGGATTTATTGAATAAAAAAGGTTGACTATGGAAAGTCAACCTTCTGTTTTTTTATTTGCGGACCCATTCTTGGTTGCGGCCGAGGAGACCTCGTTTGTCGAGTGAGCCGCGGAGGATGAGTTTGCCAGTTTTGGGGTCAATCCACATTTTGGCATAGTAGGTTTCGCCATTGTCGGGGTCGAGGATGGTGCCACCTTGGAGTTTTCCATCGCGCCATTCCATGTTGTTGACGATGACCATGCCTACGACTGGTTTGTTGTGGAGCGAGCCTTCGCACTCTGTGCAGAGTTTGTTTTCTTCGCCTTTGACTAAGATTTTTTCAATTTGTCCGTAGTATTTGCCGTCGGTGCCACGATAGATGTTGACGATTGATACTGGGATGTTTTTTTCGTCGTCGATGGTGGTCCAACGACCGATGATTTTTTCAACTTGGCAGTTTGCCATTGTGGCAATGAATAACATTGCGAGAAGGATGATTTTACGCATTTTTTTAGTTAGTTTTTTAGTTAGAATTTTCTTTGTTTATTACTTTTGTTCGCCCCCTTCGGGGACTTTATGTTACTTTTGCTCTCAATTCTTAATTCTCAATTACACCTTTCAGTTGTGATTATTGCTTCGCTCAGTATAACTCAAGCAAGCTTGGTTCTACCTTCACTTATCGCAATAATTCTTAATTCTTAATTTTTAATTATTCTACGTAGAGTACGAGGCCTTTGAGGTATTCGCCTTCGGGGTGGTAGATGTTGACTGGGTGGTCGGTTGGTTGAGTGAGTTGGTGTAAGATGCGAACAGAGCGACCACTTTGGGCGGCAGCGGTGAAGACGGCGAGGCGGAATTGCTCTTTGCTGACAGCTTGCGAGCATGAGAAAGTGAAGAGGATGCCACCTGGTCGGATTTGTTCGAATGCGAGAGCATTGAGACGAGTGTAGCCACGGAGGGCGTTGCGGAGAGCATCGCGATGCTTAGCAAAGGCAGGTGGGTCGAGGATGATGAGGTCGTATTTGTCCTTGATATCATCGAGGAATTTGAAAGCATCGACAGCATAGGCTTCGTGGCGAGGGTCGCCAGGGAAGTTGAGCTCGATGTTTTTGTTGGTCAATTCGATGGCTTTGGCTGAACTATCGACCGAGTGAACGAGATTGGCTCCACCACGCATAGCATAGAACGAGAATCCGCCTGTGTAGCAGAACATATTGAGCACGTTGCGACCTTTTGCGTAGTGCTCTAATAAAGAACGGTTGTCGCGTTGGTCAACAAAGAAGCCAGTTTTTTGACCATCGAGCCAATTGGCGTGGAATTTGAGTCCGTTTTCGAGAGCGATGGTCTCGGTTTTGTCGCCAATGAGGTAGCCATCGACTGGTTTGATTGGAGCTTTGAAAGGCATGGTGCCTTCGGATTTGTAATATACGTTTTGCACAGCAGGGATGATTTCGACGAGGAGTTCGGCTATGACATCCTTGGCATAGTGCATACCTACGGAGTGGGCTTGGATGACGGCAGTGTCGCCATAGATGTCGATGACAAGACCAGGGAGGTTGTCGCCTTCGCCATGCACGAGGCGATAGGCATTGGTGGTGTCGGAATTGGCGAGGCGAAGCGCAAGGCGCATATCGTAGGCAGCTTTGAGGCGTTCGTGCCAGAAAGAGCGGTCGATAGGACGGTCGGTGAACGAGAGGATGCGCACCATGATGCTACCGACTTGGTAGTGACCGATGGCAAGGCACTCTTGATTGGCACTGACGACGCGCACGAGGTCGCCTTCTTCGGGTTTGCCTGTTATTTTAGCGATTGCACCAGAGAAAATCCATGGGTGGAATCGGAGAATGTTTTCTTCGCGTTTTGGTTTGAGTTGGATTGTAATCATATATATTTTTTTAGACAGAATGACATAAGAACATAATTTCTTTGACATAATGGTCTTGCTTTTGCTTTGCAAAATCTCGACATCAAAGACATAACCATTAGGATTATGTTTTTAGGCATGAAGAGATGACCTATATTTTGAGTTGTAGTTCGTAGTAGATGTTGCGGCAAGCCCATGCGTCGATGGCGGCGT
>JAZLEE010000015.1:0-4208 GCA_045615085.1 Candidatus Aphodosoma sp.
AGAAGCACAAAGTTACGAAGTGAGTGATAATCTTGACCTCGAAGCTGTGGCTATTACGTTTGGCGAATCGAAAAATATTGAGGATTTCGAGCGTAGATTGAACGACCCGGACAATAGACTTTCGAATCTTGACTTGAACAACGATGGGTATGTGGATTTCCTCAGAGTGGTGGAGGTTACCGAAAAAGGTACGCACCTGATAGTGATACAAGCCGTGATAGGCGAAGATTTGTATCAAGACGTGGCAACTCTGATAGTGGAAGGCGAGAACGAGATATCGGCAACGGTGACGATAGTGGGAAGTAGAGATATATACGGCGACAACTACGTAATCGTGCCAAAATATGTTGTGAGACCAGTGATTTTTGGTTGGTTTTGGACTCCGACCTATGTAGTGTATCATTCGGCTTGGTATTGGGGATTCTATCCAAGCTATTATCATAGTCACTTGTGCTGGGGCTATCATACATATCACCGACACATACACGCATGGCACACACGTCATCATGACCATTGCCACTTCCATCGTCCGAAAGAGTATCATCACAGCGCGCATCACGTGGAGATGCATCGTGGAGTGGGACGCAACGATTATGCAACACATCGTCCGGATGCTGGCTACAGAAAAGAGCCAACGCCTAATCGTAATCTTGAGGCGCGTCCGGTGGGTGGTAGATCGAATGGAACAGCTATTCGTACAAATACGACTCAACAAGGTAGACCGGCAGGAAGTGTGAGTACAAGCGAAAGAAATACAGCAACGCGTAGAACTACATCAACTACTTTGCCTGCTCGTCCATCGACCTCGACTACACGCAGTACAACAACTACAACGCGTAAAACTACCACAACGACAGTTCGCCCAACTACAACCACAACGCGTAGTACATCTTCAACAACGACAGCTCGTCCAACTACAACCACAACGCGTAGTACATCATCAACAACGACAGCAAGACCAAGTACATCAAGTACAACGCGTAAAACTACAACAACGACAGCTCGTCCAACTACAACCACAACGCGTAGTACATCATCAACCACAACAGCGAGACCAAGTGCATCAACTACAACGCGTAATACATTAAAAACCACATCAAGATAATAGACATAGATAGCCTAAATTGTAAATATAGATTATAGAAAAAGAGTCAATCTCACTTATTATGAAAGGAGGCAGTGGTTTGTGAAAATCGCTGTCTCTGTTTTTTATAATTTAACGTTTAAGATGAGTGAAGATTTGTATATTTTTTGTAACTTTGCATGGTCAAATGTCTGTTTGTGATGAATGTTAATTTTTAATTTTTTATTTTATGATAGTAGTTTTAACAGGAGCAGGAATTAGTGCTGATAGCGGTATTGCTACGTTTAGAGATTCGGATGGTTTGTGGGCTAATTATCGTATAGAAGAAGTGTGTACGCCAGAGGCACTTGCGCGAAATAGAGCTAAAGTGATAGAATTCTATAATATTCGCCGTAAGGAGTTGCTTGAGAAGGAGCCTAATGCAGCGCATTTGGCTTTGGCAGAGTTGGAAAAGAGAACTGATGTGTGTGTGATAACGCAAAATATAGACGATTTGCACGAGCGAGCAGGTAGCAAGAATGTGGTGCATTTGCATGGAGAGTTGCGTAAATTGCGTAGTTCGTGGAACGAGATGGCGACTGTGCCTATCGAAGGATGGGAGCAGAAGTTGGATGAGAAGCATCCAGATGGGTCGTTGTTGCGTCCGTTTGTAGTATTCTTTGGTGAGTCGGTGCCTATGTTGGAAAAGGCAATTGAGATAACTGAGCAAGCAGATGTGTTGGTGATAGTGGGTACTTCGTTGAATGTTTATCCTGCGGCATCGTTGGTGAATTTTGTGCGTCCAGAAGTGCCGATATATATTGTGGACCCAGCAGTGAATGATGCAAATGCGGCATTTAATGCGCCACGAATACCGAATAAAATTACTTATATAGCAGAGCGTGCAGCGGTAGGAGTGCCGGAATTAGTGAGGAAACTAATGAGGAATGAGGAATGAGGAATGAGGAATTGAGAATTTTTCGCTTCGCTCAAGATTTTTATCACCTTCGGTTCAAAGACCATTGGTTCTGCTACGCTCGGCAACTGAAGTGAACTTCGTTGCGCTCACTTATCGCAAAAATTGAGAATTATGCATTATGCATTATGCATTATGAATTAATATAGTATGGAAGTATCTTTTGAGTTTTTCTTGTTGTTGGCTGGTATATTGCTTTTTGTGAGTATTATACTTGGTAAGGCAGGGCACAGATTTGGAGTGCCAACCCTTTTGATGTTCTTGTTTTTGGGATGTTTGGTGGGTAATGAAGGCCTTGGATGGATTGATTTTCATTCACCTCAAGTGGCACAGAGTATAGGTGTGATAGCGTTGAATGTCATATTGTTTTCGGGCGGTATGGACACAAAAATAGACGATATTAAGCCTGTTATGTTGCCTGGATTGACATTGGCAACATTGGGTGTGTTGCTCACTGCGTTGATGACAGGTGGGTTTATATATTGGATTACGAATAGTTGGTTTACGGCTGTTTCGTTTACCTTTGTAGAATCGTTATTGTTGGCAGCAACAATGTCATCTACAGATTCGGCATCGGTATTCTCGATATTGAGGTCGAAGAATTTGGCATTGAAAGAGAATTTGCGTCCGTTGTTGGAGTTGGAATCGGGTAGTAACGACCCGATGGCGTATATGTTGACAATTGTGTTATTACAATTGTTGAATACGCCAGATGTGAGTGCATTGGAGGTAATTTGGTTATTTGTGGAGCAGTTTGTGCTAGGTATAGTGTGTGGTTATTTACTCGGACGATTGTCGAAACGCATTATCAATCGTATAGATTTGACCAACGATGCTTTATATTCGGTATTGCTAATTTCGGTGATGTTGTTCATCTTTGGTTTCACGACTTGGATTGGCGGCAATGGTTATTTGGCAGTGTATATTGGTGGTTTGTTTTTGGGTAATAGCCGATTTGTGCATAAGCGTAGTTCGATGAAATTCTTCGATGGTCTCACATGGTTGTTTCAAATAGTGATGTTCTTGTCGCTTGGTTTGTTGGTGAATCCATCAGAATTGTTGCATGTGGCAGGAATAGGTATTTTGGTCGGTGTGTTTATGATATTTGTTTCGCGTCCGTTGTCGGTGATGTTGTCGATGTTGCCATTCCGTAAATTTACGTTCAATGGCCGTGTGTTTACATCGTTTGTAGGTTTGCGTGGGGCAGTGCCTATTATTTTTGCTACATATCCGATGATTGCAGGGGTGGAGAATGCTAATACTATGTTCAATATAGTGTTTTTTATCACAATATTGTCGTTGGTATTCCAAGGTACGATGATACCACAAGTGGCGCGTTGGCTTAAACTTGATTTGCCAATGAAGAAGAAGGTGAAGTTGAAAGAGTTTGATGTGGAATTCTCGGATGAGATTAAGTCGGCTATGAGCGAGATGACAGTGACAGAGAAGATGATTGCGGAAGGTGACCGTTTGATGGATATTAAGATTCCAGATAATACGCTTGTGGCAATGGTTAAACGTGACCATAACTACTTTATTCCACGAGGTAATACGCATCTTTCGGTAGGTGATAAGATTTTGATTATAACAGATAATGAGGAGGCATTGAAAGAGGTGCGTCGTGTGATGGAATAATAGATTGTTTGGCGAATATATAATAAAAAATCGCATCTCTAAGGTAGAGATGCGATTTTATTATTTAGGGAGAATCTTATATTAGTCTTCCAATTTGTGGATAACGAGACCTGAACGGAGTTTAGGTTCGAACCAAGTAGTTTTTGGAGGCATGATGTTGCCAGTGTCAGCGATGTCGATGATTTGTTGCATAGTTACAGGGTAGAGAGCAAGAGCAACTTTCATTTCGCCATTATCAACGCGACGTTTGAGTTCGCCAAGACCACGGATACCACCTACGAAGTCGATACGTTTGTCAGAACGGAGGTCTTTAAGACCAAGAACTTTGTCGAGGATGAGGTTAGAAGAGATAGTTACGTCGAGAACACCGATTGGGTCTTTATCGTCGTAAGTACCTTCTTTGGCAGTGAGAGAATACCATTTGCCACCGAGGTAGAGACTGAAGTTGTGAAGTTTAGCAGGAGTGTAGATTTCAGTACCTTTTTCTTCAACGATGAAGTTTTCAGCTACAGCAGCGAGGAATTCTTCTTCAGT
>JAZLEE010000016.1:0-5338 GCA_045615085.1 Candidatus Aphodosoma sp.
CAGCCGCTTCAAAACATATATATTGGTTTGTGCGATCGAGAAGAGTTTGATATACATGAAGCAGTTTGCGATCGGCACGTGTTAGACTCATTGCTATATATTTGGTACTTCGACCAATAGGATAAACCGCTGTAGTATCAACAGAAAACTTTAGTCCATTCAATGCAAGAGTATCAAGAGCCAACATTTGTACACTACAAAGCACACATACTGCAAATAGAATTAATGCCTTTTTCATAGTATCATTGTTTTTTTTACGACAGAAAAAAATAACCACATCAATAATATAATCAATACCACAATTTTTATAAAAAAAAATAAAGGGTAGGTGGAATTCCACCCACCCTTTATAGTATAAAAGAATGATAAATATTATTTAACCATTACTTTAAATAAATCATTCTCGTTCAACAATTAAAGCAAGCTTTATTGTTCTCACTTAATCATGATTTTTGCAACGCCTTCAGCAGTGCGAACGATATAAGCACCAGCTGTGAGGTTACCGTTGAGAGCAGTTACGTTTTGACCTGTAACAGTGAAGATACCTTCGATTTGAGCTGCAGCAGCGATTGTGTTGTTTTCAACCCAAACATTGCTATCAATTGTAACGTTTTCAACAGCATCTGGTTGTGGAACTTCTTCTTCAGCGATAGTCAAAGTATAAGCACCGTAACCGTTTTCAGATGTAAATGCATAGATTTCAACAGCTGTGCCTTCTTCGTTTGGTTGAGCAAATGAAGTAGCAACGCGTTGTGGGTTAGATACACCACCCATACCAGCCATTGGGAATTCATACAATTGAGTCATATCTTTGAATGCGCGATATTCGTCAGCAAATTTGTAAAGAACGAATGTTGAAGGAGCAGTACCGCTACCTACAGTGTTGTCACCAGCAATGATGAGGTAATATTCACCCTTAACTTCGAATTCAGTTACACCATTATAACCATTAGCACGTGAAACGCCATTAGCACCGATCAAAAGGTGATCAGCTTCGTGAGCTTCGTCGAATGCGTCAACCAAGTTACCGTCTGGGTCGAACAACATTGGATATGTAGTAAAGCCGCCGATATAGAAATAATCGTCTTCGATAGGGCAGATAACAGGAGCACCACCTACGTTGACACCTTCGCCAAGACCAAGTTTGATCCAGTTAGTTTCGCCGTCCCATTCACCATCTTCGATAGTCCAATAGTAAACGTCAGCACCAGCAGAAACAACAGACATGATAGTAGCGTCGCCATTGATATCACCATAAACACCGATACGGTCCAAACGGATAGTTGTGTTTTCTGGGAATTGAGCGCTCAACCATTTAGCAGAGTCAGTTGCGAGGTCGATGATAAGTTTACCTTCACCTGTTTCAAGGTCTACGTTCCAGATTTGGAAAGGACCACCAGAAGTTGGGAGGTTAGATGTGATAGCATTACCTTCATTGTCGAGTTTGAGGTCAGTGTAAGGACCAAACAACCATTCACCTTTAGCATCTTTGAAGATGTTATTAGCATAAATTACAGGGTCAAGCATTTTACCTGTTTTAGCATCAACGCGAACGAGTTTAGGTTGTTCGATTGGAGTGTTAGCATCGCGATAAGAGAAATAAAGGATACCATCTTTTTCAACTACTGAACGTGAACCTTCAGCGAGTGGGTTTGGACGGTTGTCTGCCCAGTTACCAAGATTTACAGAATACAACCAGTTGTTAGTAAGGTTGAATTTGTATTCACCAACTTCTACTTCTGGATATTCGTATGTATCTTTACCAGCTGCTGCAGCTGCTGCCAACCAAGCTTCTTTACCACGAAGTTGAAGAGTTGTGTTGTAGATAGAGAGAACAGCTTTAACAGATACTTTTGTACCTACAGGATATTTGTCTTCAGTAACGCCATCCCATTTGTAAAGAGCGAGTTCGTTGAAACCGTCAGTGATGTAAGGAGTTTTGTAGTCACCTTCGAATTTAGAGATAGTTACACCTTCGATGTAAACCATTTCGTTGAGGTAAGAAGCATAACCGTTTACTGAGTCAGCCAAGATAGCAGAAATAAGAAGAGTTTGTGCACCTACTTCTTTACCAGCTTCTTTAGTAACAACTGTAGCGTTGTTGAGTTCAGGAGAACCTTTGTAGATAACTTTTTCACCAGAAAGAGTAACCAATTCACCTTCTACCACACCGTTATGTTTACCGTAGCAAAGGATACCACCTGTAGCATCTTGAATCCAGAAGTTAGAACCAGCAGTATAAGAAACAGTACCTTGTACTTTAGTTGCAGTGTTGTCTTCCATAGCGATTACTTCAGCAATAGTTGGGATATATTCGCCAAATTTTGCATAAAGAACAACATCACCTGTACCAGAGATTTCAGTTACTTTTTCGCCAGAGAAATCAGCCTCTTTGTACCAACCCAAGAAAGATTCGCCTTCTTTGTAAGGAGTTGGAAGAACTACTGTTTCGCCTTCAGCATATTCAGCAGGACCACAGAAACCACCTTTCCAAGTTGGTTGGAAGTATTCGATACTACCAGCCAAAGTATAGTCAGCAGATTTTGGCCATGATGCGCGAACTGAATTCATAAAGAAAGCAGCCAAGTTGTAGCGCAAATAAGACGCGTTAGTTGAAGGAAGAGTTTGACCTTGAGTTGTACACTCAGCATCCATGTAAGTGATCAACCAAGAGAAGTGAAGTTTGAAGTTAGCATCTTCAAGGAAAGTAAGGTCCATAGCTGCTGCTTCAGTAGGGATACCTTTTGCAACATCAGTAAGCTCAGCCAAAGGAGTCCATGTAGTTGTTACGCCTTTAAATGCATTCCAGTCAGCATTCAAAGTTTCATACATGTCTTGTTTGTCTTGCCAACCGAAATCGTTGGTTACACCACCGTTCAAGTTGTACGTAATAGTACCTTGAGCGAAAGTTACGAGACTAATAGCCAAAGCGGCTACCAAAAGTGTAAACTTTTTCATAGTTAATAAAAAATTAAGAAATTAATATTGTGCATCGCTTCGTCGTGGCAACTCGTGCTACATTGATTTGACGCGGTAAAAAAAATATAAATAAAAAAATTGATTTTTTCGAAAAAAGTGGGTTTAAGCAAAATTCTTACGTGTCCGTTTGCTTGCTTGCAGGTTGCCTGCACCTTGCTGTTGGGTAGGGTGACGATTTTAATGTTTTACAACATGTTTTAGCGTAATGTTACCTACCTCGATTATATAGATGCCATTTGCGAGATTTGGCAATTGAGTTGTTTCGGTTGTAATGCCACGAACAACTACACTACCTGTAATTGTGTAGATTGTGTAGTGCTCATCAGTAGGTGCATACAAGAGATTGTCAACTATGTGAATATTGTTCAATTCGGTGTTTTCAACGCTAACTCCTTCGGTTTTTGTATACTGGATTTTGATTGGAGTTGAGAAATCGGTGTAAACTGTAGCTTCTTCTAATGTAGCCACGCGGATATAATATTCGCCATCTTCGAGGTTGTCGTATTCTACAGAGTATTCTCCAAGTTCGGCTACCTTCACTTTGGTTGCACGACCTGGGAATGATTCTACTTTAGATACCTCGAAACGGAATCCGTTGTTTGGTATTTCGCCTACCACAACACGCAATGTTGGGGCACTAACTTCGGCGCCATCGGTTGGAGATACAACAACTGGTGGTTGCATTACGTATTTCTCTGTTGTGAAGAGGGTTGTTGCCGATATTGCATTGACGATTGGCGATTTTGCGGCTACTCTCACATAATAGTTGCGGTTGTAAGCAAGGATATTTGCTGGTATCTGAACTGATGTCTCGGTTGTTGTTGTAGAGAACACCATTTCGGTTGAATAGAATGTATTAGACGTTGCAACTTCGCAAAGATATGTTGTGCCTTCGCCTGCATTGTTCCAAGTGATTGTTGGAGTTACTGACACATCGCCTTGTCCGTCCTCAGGAGATGTAACCGAGAAGAGCGAACCTTCGAACCAACGAGTTTCTGACCAATTGCTATTGGCATTTGCTACATTGGCTTTTACGCGCCAATAGGTTTTGCGAGAACCATCAATTTTAGCTATTTGTTGAGTCAAAAATGCTGCCGAATCGGTTTGTACAGTTGCAAGAATAGAGTCGAAATCGTTGTCGTAGGCAATCTCTACGGTATAACTCATTGCATCGGCAATTGGTTGCCATGTGAGCCATGTAGGCAAAATGATATTTGCCTCGTTGAGTGGAGATAAGAGTTGTGGTGTTACATCAGCTTTCAATGCTTCGTTCAAGAATCGTGGAGCATATTCATTAGCATAACCATCGATAACTGTAACGGCAATAGCATGTGTGGCAGCCGAAATGCCTTCTGGCAATTCGAATGTAGTGTCGTATGCCATACCCAAGAGGTATTTTGATGTGGTAATTGCCAATGGGTCGTTGCGTTCGGCTGTAGGAATTGCATAAATGCCATAACGAAGAACCTCATCGTCGCTCCAAGTAAGGGTTTGACCATTCAATGCTAAATCAGTCACCAATGCTTGTGCTTCGGCTTTGTGCCAAGTAACAGCTGGTGGCAATGCATAATGTGTATAGACTGTAGATGTGAGTTTATCGATAAAGCCGACTGTTGACAACTTGTTGGTTGAGAAGAACACCATACCTGGCGCGCCTTCTTTTGCCGACTCACGGTTGATAACAATCTCGTTGACTGTTTCTTGTGGATAGAATACGCGCATCATTACGTCTTGACGCTCAGGAATGCGAGCAAACACGCGATCTTCTTCGTATTCTTCTACTTCGCTATATTCTTCGTATGCTGGTGCACTTGATGGCTCGCGTTTGAGGTCCGACAATGAGCAACTTGTGTAGTTGTGACGACCAAATTTGTGCACTACTGTACCCCACCATGGCACAATCTTAGCATAATCGGCATTAGCGCCAATTGTCCAATATACTTGTGGCGAAATATAGTCGACTGTGTTTTGCGAAATCCATGCCACAGGGTCGGAATAGATACCATTATATTGCCAGTCCGAACTTGATGGACATGGTGTGATACCATATTTATTAGCCACTGATTTGCTTGTACATGCCACACCTGCAGGACTGATACCGAAACGCACCCATGGTTTGCGCTCTTTGATGGCATCATGCACACCTTTTACCATAAGGTTGACTTGATGACGACGCCAATCACCACGTTCGAGGCTATCTGGATTGTAAGCATCGTATTGCGCTTGATCTTTTTCGTCGGTCATACCACCATTTGGATAGAAATAGTCGTCGAACACGATACCATCAACATCGTATTTCGAAAGAATATCGATAACTACGTCTACAATACGTTGACGTACTTCTGGCATACCTGGATTG
>JAZLEE010000017.1:0-4280 GCA_045615085.1 Candidatus Aphodosoma sp.
CGATCCTTCTAATTTTAACAAATTCTTTCGCAAACATACGGGGCAATCGCCCAATGAATTTAAGAAACATACATAAGTAACAAACTTCTTAAAAAACAGGCTCCTCGAAATGTGTTTATCTCCTCTGCCAACTATTTCTCATAAAATTGGCATATTTCTTGCACATCTCAAAAAAAAAGTGTATCTTTGCATCGCAGTTTGAATTGTAAACCACCATGGCAAATAAAATAAATGTACAAGGGACAGAAGTAACCATCATTAAAATACACACAGAGGACTATATCTGCTTGACAGATATGTTGAAAGCAAAGGATGGAGATTTCTTTGTTACAGATTGGTTACGTAATCGAAATACATTGGAATATATCGGCATTTGGGAGAAAGTAAATAATCCCGATTTTAATTATGGCGAATTCGCCACAATTAGAAATAATGCAGGTCTCAATAACTTCAAAATCAGCGTTAAGGAATTTGTTGAACGTACTGGTGCTATTTGCCTGCAAGCAAAAGCTGGACGATATGGCGGCACATATGCACACAAGGACATTGCTTTTGAATTCGCAATGTGGATTAGTCCTGTCTTTAAATTCTATATTGTCCGCGACTATCAACAACTCAAAGAGAAAGAGCAAGCGACATTAACATGGTCCGTTAAACGCGAATTAGCAAAAATTAACTATCACATCCATACCGATGCTATCAAAGCCAACCTCATTCCGCAAGAGATAGACGACTATCATCGTTCTATGATTTATGCCGAAGAAGCCGATGTATTGAATGTCGCATTGTTTGGTCTGACGGCTAAGGAGTGGCGCGCTGCCAATCCAGATTTGAAAGGCAACATGCGTGACTATGCCACTATCAATCAACTGATTTGCCTCAGCAATATGGAGAATATCAATGCCGTTTTTATCAACGAAGGCATGGCACAATCTGACCGTTTGCAAAAACTCAACCAAATCGCCATTCAACAAATGACCGTGTTGGAAAATGTAGAAAACAAAAAGATACTAACCAAATAACTAACCCACTAAATTACTCATAACACATCACTCATAGTTTATAGTTAATCCGCAACGATACCGTTGCCCGACATATTTAATATAGCGTTATAAGCCCCTGCCATTTATGCAAAAATTCGCATAAATGGCATTTTTATTTGGTCATGTCAAAAAAATGTTGTATATTTGCAACCGTAATGAGTCCACGCCTTGGGATTATGTCTTTAAGGGTGGGCAATTACAGACATAATAAAGGCGTCAATAGCGCTTTGTTCTTGGCTATTTGGAACCTGGAAAATTCTACAAACTCCAAGACATTGCAGCATTTTGATGTCCTCGGGATATGTATATTCGTATCCGTGCACACCATAGATTAGTGTGTGTGTTATTGTACATATCGGCGTGGGCTTCGGTGTTGCTTGTTCAGAGTTGAAGGCAATTCCATGGCCTCAGATAGCGGAACAGCAACAGTGCAGTCCCGCTTTTTTTATACAAATGCTGTGCGTTTGTATGGAGGCGGAGCACTATTTAGCAAGTGACCGCTTTTTTTGTATGCCTACTATTATCCATGAGTAACTTCTCTTTGGATGTACAGGGTATTCTCAAGAACTCAAGGTATGGGGAGAAGTTACTCGTTTATATATAATTTAGACAAATTCACATAACAATAATCTTAAAACTAATAAACTTATGGCAAAAAAATCAGCAATTTCGGGTGAGTATCTCATCCAAGTAGAAGACAGCGGTAGCGTTATCGTATGTAGAATCTTTGATAATGTAAAAGCATCGCTTCGTGAGATAGCTGCATTAAAAAAGTTTGAATATAATCCCGATTGGACTACACGACAATTTGGTAGTCATATCTGCAAAGAGTTTGGTGATGGCAAAACAGCAACTGTAGGTGGTTATGTGATTCAAGTGCGAGAGAATGGCAGCATTGAATCGTATCGCAATTTTGAAAATACCAAAGCTGCACTTCGCGAAATAGCAGAAAAAATAGGCTTTGAGTATAGTACGGACTGGACTACACGACAATTTGGAAGCAAACTTGTAGATGCAATTGAGGGCAAATAATAATAAATCATGCAATGGGTTAATTCTACTTATTAAGATGACAAACAAATTCTTATTTCCTATCATTTGCAGCATTGCCATCATGATGGCTGCCTGTGGTGGCTCGTCCAAGGGCAATCCTATGTCTGCTGCTCAGTTAGCAGAGTATAACGAGACCGTGGCGAAAGTGCAACAAGTAGAAAATCTGCTTGATGTTGTGCCTAATATGGAAGCCGATGATATACTCCAACTTTCACACTTAGCAGACCAACTATGCTATACATACAATGCTGAAGGTTTGGATTCTGCTTCTATAGCCAATTGCCAAGCACTCCAACAACGCATCGAGCAACTCAAGCAGACTATCCACCAGACTATCAAGGACAACCTACACAATATCCCTGTATCGGTTGTGAACGATGACGACTGCCTTGTCGAGAAGAAAACCGCATACCCAGTGTATCTCAAACGCGGTGAGAAGCTCCATGTAAACATCAAGACAAAGCGTTCCGCTACACTCAAGGTGTACAATTATAATTCACACTCTACTCTCAAAACCCTCACAGACAAAACAGCTTTCAATTTCGATATGGAGATTGAGAATACTGCCATTTATTTGGTGGAACTCAACCCTGGTACAAGTTCGCAATATGCTTCTATTCATATCACCTACACCACCAACCACCTCGACCGCCTCACTCCTGTGACGGTCAACGAGCGCACAGTTGAAGCCAAGTCAGGTGATTTCCGTGCATGGTCAGTCAAGGGTATTAAGATGACACCTATCTTGGACGAGCCTCGCAAATTCACTCTCCGCGGACAGTTAAAAACCATGTTCTCTGGCTCTTACCGCGGATTAGTGGCTATTGAGGTACCAGCAGGAAGTACAGACATCCTCTACCGCATGCGTATCTCTACCAACGAAGCTGACCGCAGCGGTGACGGCGAGTTTAAGGATAACATGAACGCATCATATCGCAAAATCAAGTCGTTAGGATTGCCTGTGTACGAATCAACAAGAAGTTCAGGTATCTTAAAAACAATTTTGGGTGAATATACTCCACTTCGTGAAGAAGATGCATATATCAATATGTTCGTCTTTGGCAGTTCATCCCAAGCAAAGAAGTTCCAAGACGATAAGCCTACAAACCAATTGAGTTATGATGTCAATAGTTCTATCATGGGTATGCAATCCAGCAATGGTCGTATTCCTGTAAAAGGTAGAAGTGTCATCTATCTAGGTTTTGAAAACGAGCGCATGCGCTACAACAACTATGTTTGGATAGAAGTCTTGGCTTCTAAACCAATCAACGAGTATTTCAAAACAGAGTATTACATTGACTAAAACAAAGCATTATGGCAAAGATTCCAGGACTCAGTTTCTCGCTCAAGCGAGCAGTAGGTATCTCGGGCTTAAAGACCAAAGTAGCCCGTACAGTAGGTATCCCAACCACCAAACAGGGATTCGAACGCAAAATCGGTGGCGCCATCCTCAAAGGGGTGTTAGGTAAGAAGAAATAATCAATCACGAAATATGCAATCCACACAGATATCTCAAATAGGACAACACTATATGTGTGCTGTTTCAGAGTTGTATAAAGACAATAAACTCACATCTAGTCCTTTGTGTGACGAATATCTCCTCTATCGTTGGTGGTTTCCGCATAACTCTCTTGTTATGGATTATCTGCGAGATTATATTGCGCAAAATCCAGAAGATATAGTAATGAAGAGTGTGTTCGCACGTATAAAAACAAAAGTGATAAACAATCAGACTTATTATGCGCTCTATTTGGGTAAAAGTATTCACGGTCGCACACGATTTAGAAACCATATCGTAGGACCAATGAAATCATCCACTTTGCGAAGGACAATTTATGCGCTACTTACAAAGAATCATCCTTTGCAGGCCAATGAAGATTGTATCAGCGAAATACTCAGCAAATGTTATTATGAGTGGATGGAACTCTCAGATGATTATGAGTTGCTTGATGCTTTTGAAATGATGGCAATCTCGCTAGGGTGTTATCCACTTAATCTTGGTGGTAATGTAGCAATAAGTAACGATTGGAAAGAACTTATTGAAACACAACGCCAAGCAAAAAAAGAAAAATAATCGTATGTACTAACTCTTAAATAACTTTACATCTATGATTAAACAAACAGTAAGTTATGGCGTTTGGACATTAAATCGCCATGATGACAATAAAATTGAAGTCTTAAAGA
>JAZLEE010000018.1:0-19673 GCA_045615085.1 Candidatus Aphodosoma sp.
CTTGGCTCACAGAACGACATGGCTACGATCCGACTTGGGGAGTCGTGTGGACGATGTTCGTCGTGTGTGCAGTTTGCAAAATTGTCGCATCCAGATTTGCATTTTGTGTTCCCTTTTGCGAAAAGTGATAAGTTGAAGGTGTGTGATGATATGGTTGAGGAGTTCAGAGAGGCAGTGTTGGATAATCCGTATTTGACGTTGGATGAGTGGATGAATAAGGCATCGGACAGGAAATCGGTGCAAATTTATACAGCGGAGGGAGATGAGATTATTAGGAAATTGAGTTTCAAGGCGTATCAAGGACGATATAAGGTGATGATAGTGTGGATTGCGGAGAAGATGAATGAGGAGTGTGCGAATAAGGTGTTGAAGATATTGGAAGAGCCGTCGGAAGATACGGTGTTTATGTTGGTGAGCGATAGACCAGATGCGGTGTTGGGTACGATATATAGTAGATGTCAGCGCATTGCGGTGCCACCAATTGATGCGAAAGATATGGAGCAGGCATTGCGTGTGAAATATGATGTGGAAGAGGCAGAGGTGCAATATTTGGTGAAGAACGCAGTGGGTAGTTGGGGAAAGATGTTGAATTTGATGAAAGAGAGCGAAGAGTCGAGAATGGATTTTGAGTTGTTTGTGCAGATGATGCGATTAGCGTGGAATTTGGATGTGAAGGGGATACGTCAATGGACCGAGCAGGTGGCAAAATTGTCGCGCGAGGGGCAGATAAGATTCTTGCAGAAGTCGCAGTCGATGATACGCGAGAACTTTGTTTTGCGATTGAATAATAGACAGTTGACATATATGAATAGGGCTGAGATGGAGTTTGCGGCAAAGTTTGCGAGATTCATACATGAGAAGAATGTGGTGTTGATAATGGAGGAGTTGGCTTTGGCGGAGGCACAGATTGCGCAGAATGGAAATACGAAGATTATATTGTTTCATTTGGAAATACTTTTATATAAACTTTTGAAACGGAGCAGGGTGTAAGGAGACGGAGAATTTTTTTTGAAGAATGCAAAAATAAAAAATAATATATTACATATAGAATGGAAGAGATAACATTAAATAATGGTGGTAGTAATCCTGGAGAGAAAGGATTTAAGGGTAATACGTTGCAACAGTTGCCAGTGGTAGACTGGTTGGCGGACTTGCCTGAGACAAAATTGGATACAGACCTCGTGGAGGTGCAATTTAAGAATACGCGTAAAGGATACTTTGTTAATAGCGAGCATATTGCGATAGAAAAAGGCGATATGGTGGCTGTGGAGGCAAATCCGGGTCATGATATAGGTGTGGTGACATTGATGGGACGTTTGGTGATGAACCAAATAAAGAAAAACCGCATTAATATGGACCGCTATGAAGTGCGCAAAGTGTATCGCAAAGTGAAGCCTGTGGATATGGAGAAATATGAAGAGGCGAAGGCGAAAGAGCAGGCAACAATGATTCGTGCGCGTAAGATAGCGAAAGATATGCAACTTGCTATGAAAATTGGCGACGTTGAGTATCAAGGTGATGGTAGTAAAGCAATATTTTATTATATAGCCGATGACCGTGTGGACTTCCGTCAGTTGATTAAAGTGTTTGCCGAAGAATTCCGCGTGCGTATTGAGATGAAACAGATTGGTGCTCGTCAGGAGGCTGGTCGTATTGGTGGTATTGGTCCTTGTGGACGTGAATTGTGCTGTACGACATGGATGAGCAACTTTGTGAGCGTGTCGACAACAGCGGCTCGTTATCAAGATTTGAGTACCAATCCATTGAAATTGGCTGGTCAATGTGCAAAGATTAAATGCTGTGTGAACTTTGAAGCACCGATGTATGTAGATGCTCAAAAAGATTTCCCTCCAAAAGATATTCCGTTGGAAACAATTGATGGTACGTATTATTTCTTCAAAGCAGATGTGTTTAAACGTCAGTTGACATATAGTTCTGACCAAAATATACCTGCTAACTTACAAGTAATCAGTGTAGAACGCGCTAAGGAGATTATGGCAATAAATCGTCGTGGAGAGAAGGTGGCATCGTTGGTAGTGAAAGATGGCGATGCAGATGTGCCACAAGTAGATTATCAAAATGTTGTAGGACAAGATAGTTTGACACGTTTCGACAAGAAACCACATGGCGGTGGTCGTCGTAATGACAGACATGACCGTGGTGGTAGAAATGGTGGTCATAATAATGGACATCGTCGTCAACGTAATAATAATGGAGACAAGAATGAATAAATTGTGTAGATATATAGTTGCTTGCGTAGTGTTGTGTGTTGTGGTGGCATGCAATCGCTCGGGAGTGGTGTTTGACGATTCGGTTAGATTGCAGCATCCGACATGGCATAGAGATAGTGTTGTGAAATTTGAAGTTCAAATTGATGATACTATATCGACCTATGAATCAGGAATATTGGTGCGCAATAGTGGCGACTACGACTATCAGAATATATGGTTGTTTGTGACAGAGATTGCACCAGATAGCACATGTCGACGCGATACGATACAGTATTATTTAGCTGATAATTATGGACGTTGGCTTGGCTCGGGCATAGGGTCGTTGTACACCAACCTTTATTATTATAAAGAGGAGGTGCACTATGCACAAGTGGGTCGATATACCTATATTATAGAACAAGCAATGAGAGAGGATGAGTTGAGGGGGATAACTAATATTGGACTACAAATAATAGAGAAAAATGGGAAAGAATAAGTTAAAGAAATTTGCAGATATGGAGCAGTTGCCAAACGTGTTTCAGTTGTCGTACAATGAGATAACACGCGATGGTGCTGTGTTTGAGATGCGTGGACATTGGGGCGAGCGTTATTTTGGAAATAACAATCCGATAGTGTTGGAGTTGGGATGTGGCAAGGGTGAGTATGCAGTAGGTTTGGCGCGTCAGTATCCAGATAAAAACTTCATAGGAATAGATATAAAAGGAGCTCGTATGTGGACTGGTGCAACCGAAGCGCATCAGTCGGGCTTGAAGAATTGTGCATTCCTTCGTACTGGAATCAATGCAATAGAATACTTTTTTGCACCAGGAGAGGTGAGCGAAATATGGATTACGTTTGCCGACCCGCAAATGAAGAAGGTGAATAAACGATTGACATCTACATATTTTATGGGATTGTACAAGAAGGTGTTGGTAGATGGAGGATTGGTGCACTTGAAGAGTGATAGTAACTTTTTGTTTACATACACACGTTTGATGGCAGAGGCAAGCGGATTGCCAATCAATGTGGTTACAGAAAATCTCTATCGCGATGTGACTGACGATCCAGTGCTCGAGATAAAAACATACTACGAACGTCAGTGGTTAGCTCGTGGAATAGATATTAAATACATTCAATTCAGATTGCCATCGGATGCTATGTTGGTAGAGCCAGATGTGGAGATTGAATATGACGAATATCGTAGTTTTGGACGCAAGAAGCGTTCGGAATTGGATATGGGGAAATAAAAAGGCTATGTCAAAATTAAATTTTGACATAGCCTCTTTTTAGATGTGTCAGAATGTTTAAAGTGCAAGGCGTTGAGATTTAAGTCGAGAGGAGTGTACTAAAGTACATGACTGCGACTTAATATTGAAAACAACGCGGCAATTTGAGCGTTATGACACATCGTATTGTTATTCAATTACTTCGCCTATGAGAGTTGCAGCAGTCACTTCGGTGACGCGAACCATGACGAGGTCGCCTATTTTATGGCCCGATTTAGGGAATACAATCATTTTGTTTTGAGATGAACGACCGCAGAATTGGTCTCGGCTGCGTTTAGAATAGCCTTCGATGAGCACTTCGAAAGTCTTGCCAATGTCGCGTTTGTTTGATTCGTGGCTGAGTTCTACTTGGAGAGCAATAATCTCGTTGAGACGACGAACTTTTTCTTCTTCGTTGATATTGTCAGGCAAGTGGCGTGAAGCAAAAGTGCCAGGGCGTTCGGAATATTTGAACATAAAGGCTTGGTCGAATGCACATTCGCGCATAAGCGAGAGAGTTTCGGCATGGTCTTCGAGTGTTTCGCCATGGAACCCACAGAATACGTCGGTGCCAATAGATGCGTCAGGAAGTATGCGACGGATGGCAGCGATGCGGTCGAGATACCACTCGCGAGTGTATTTGCGGTTCATGCTTTTGAGGATGGCGTTGCTACCACTTTGCACAGGGAGATGGATGAAACGGCAGAGGTTAGGGTGGCGGCTGATAGCTTCAAGTGTGGCATCGCTCATATCTTTAGGGTGAGATGTAGTGAAGCGGATACGCATAGAAGGCACAGCTTCGGCAACGCGCTCGAGGAGTTCTGGGAAACCGATTGTGATGTCGCCATCAACGTATTTATAAGAATTGACATTTTGTCCAAGTAGAGTAACCTCTTTATAACCTTTAGCCTCGAGGTCTTTCACTTCGCGGATGATGCTGTTGAGGTCGCGGCTACGTTCACGACCACGAGTGTAAGGCACGATGCAATATGAGCAGAAGTTGTTGCAACCGCGCATAATGCTCACAAACCCAGAGATGGTTTTGCCAATGCGGGCTGGGAGCACGTCTTTATATGTTTCGGTAGTAGAGAGTTCTACGTTGATAGCTTTTTCTCCACGTTCGGCAGCACCTACGAGGTTAGGTAGGTCGAGATAAGCATCAGGTCCAGCCACGAAGTTGACGCCATGGTTGTTGATGAGGTCTTCTTGCACGCGTTCGGCCATACATCCAATAACACCGACAATCAAACCTTTGTTTTTGCGACGGAGCGATTGGAAATATTGTAGGCGACCGAATACTTTTTGTTCGGCATTGTCGCGAATCGAGCAAGTGTTGACCAAAATAGTATCGGCTTCGGTGATTTTGTCGGTGAGATTGTAGCCGTCAGATTGCATAATAGCAGCCACAACTTCGCTATCGGCCACGTTCATTTGGCAGCCGTAGGTCTCGATGAACAGTTTTTTATCCATTGTGAAAATAATTGATTTTGCAGTTAAAAATGAGTATTTTGCGAAAAAAAGCACATTCTATACGGGGTAAAATAGATATGATATGCTCTTAAAATCGCAAAAACACTGTAGAAATCGAGTGCAAAGGTACGAAAAAAAAACGATAAAAGCCCTATATTTAAGGAGTAAACGAAAGTTTTTTGTAAAAAAGGGGTAAAAAACTTTGTTATGTCGAAAAAAATGCCTACCTTTGCAACCCAAAATGTAAGAAAGTAAAACAATTAAAATATTGAAGCAATGAAAAGAACATTCCAACCTTCTAACCGTAAAAGAAGAAACAAACACGGTTTCCGTGAAAGAATGGCTACAGCAAATGGTCGTCGTGTATTGGCTGCACGTCGTGCTCATGGTCGTAAAAAATTGACTGTATCTGACGAATATTGCAAAAAAGCATAATAGTTAAGTCGGTTACATTGAAAAAATAAGAAAAGTATGGACAATTTATGTTGTCTATACTTTTTTTATTGCTCAAAATTTTGTAACTTTGCACCTTATTAGATATAAGATTAAAGATGCAAGATATTAGACGAAAGGTCTTGTATTCTATCTTTTGACAGAAAAAATATGAAAACAATTTTGAACTTTTTGAAGAGTAAATTTTTGTGGCTTAATTTATTGGCTGCAATAGTCTTGGCTTTTATTGTGAGTTGGATTGTGTTTTGGCGTTTAGATGTATATACTCATCATGGTGAGGCTGTTGAGGTGCCAGATTTGTCAGGTATGTACGTCGAAGAAGCAGAGCTAATCTTGAAAGATTGTGATTTGAGTTATGAATTGATAGACTCTGTGTATATTCGTAACATGAGAGGCGGAGAAATTGCCGAACAATCTCCAGCTGCGGGTACACTTGTCAAGAAGAACCGTAAAATTTATCTTACAATCAATAGCAAACAGCGCAAGATGGTGGTAGTTCCTAATTTAGTAGGGGAGAGTCGACGCAAAGTGCAATCTAACCTTAAAACATTGGGATTTAATATCGACTCTGTGCGATATGAACCATATGAATTTAATGAAGAAGTGTTGTCTTTGATGTGGGGCGATAGTGTGTTGGTTGCAGGTTCGCGAGTACCAGATGGTAGTCAGATAATTCTTGTAGTTGGACAAAATGATATGTCGATAGAAGTGGTAGTGCCAAGTTTTCTTGGTATGACATTGCCCGAAGCAAAGAAAACAATCGAAGAGTATAGATTGGGCTTCGGCGCGGCACACTTTGACGAAATGCCTATTGATGGCGCTGATAGTTTGAAGTTTAGAGTATATCAACAAACTCCAGATGCAGGTTTATCGGTTTATGGTGGTAAAGCAGTAGAATTGAAATTATCGAAAGGAACGCAAGAAATTGATGAGGACTTTTTCTGATTTTTATGGAAAATACTAATAATATATACGAAGAAGATGATGAGTTGCTCATAGAACAACCACGAGAGCGTTATGAGCACTATCGTTTTACTGTCGACAAAGGGCAGACGATGGTGCGCATCGACAAATATCTTGTGAATTGTATGGGCAATGTGTCGCGCAATCGCATCCAAGAGGCGGCCGATGCCGAACGCATATTAGTCAACGACAAACCCGTAAAAAGCAATTACAAGGTCAAACCTCTTGATGTTATATCAATCGTACTGGACTATCCTCGCAGTGCAGTCACCATCGAGCCGCAAGAGATACCGATAGATATTGTTTATGAAGATGATGATATAATATTGGTGAACAAACAACCAAATCTTGTAGTGCATCCAGGGTTTGGTAATTTTGATGGAACATTGCTCAATGCCGTAGCATGGCATATGCGTAACGACCCAAAATTTGATGCCAACAATCCACATATCGGACTTGTGCATCGCATCGACAAAGACACATCGGGTCTATTGCTCGTGGCAAAAAACGAAGATGCAAAAGCCAATCTTGCATTGCAATTCTTCAATAAAACAACCGAGCGCACCTATAACGCCCTCGTTTGGGGTACGGTCAAAGAAGATCAAGGAACAATTATAGGAGCTCTTGCGCGTGACCCACGCGACCGTATGTTGTTCACCGTTTTCGACGAGAACGAGAATCCATTGGCAAAGCATGCCGTTACGCATTACAAAGTAATAGAGCGATTTGCCTATTGCACATTGGTAGAGTGTAAACTCGAAACTGGTCGCACGCATCAAATCCGTGTTCACATGAAACACATAGGGCATACTCTTTTCAACGACGACCGCTATGGTGGCAACGAACCATTGAAAGGTGTGCCAACTGCTAAGTACAAACAATTTGTGCGTAATTGCTTTGATGTGTGTCCGCGTCAAGCCTTGCATGCCAAAACCCTTGGCTTTAAGCACCCTACTACAGGCGAGTGGATGCAGTTCGATAGCGAATTGCCAGCCGACATAACGGCGTTATTAGAAAAATGGCGTAAATACAACCCTTCAAATATAATAGATTGATGAAAAGAAAAATAGCAATAGTTGCAGGCGGAGATTCAAGCGAATGGCAAGTGTCAATGCGTAGTGCCGCAGGTTTAGACTCTTTTATTCCAAACGAAAAATACGAGAAATATACTGTAGTTATCATAGGTCAAGATTGGCATGTTGAGCATCCTTCAGGCGAAAAACTACCAATCGACAAAAACGATTTCTCGTTCACGTATCAAGGTGAAAAAATCAAATTCGATTTTGCTTATATCACCATTCATGGCACTCCAGGCGAAAATGGCATTCTTCAAGGCTACTTCCGTTTGTTGAATATCCCATTTTCATGTTGCGATGTGTTGCAAGCAGCGCTTACATTCGACAAATATGCTTGTAACAACTATCTTCGTTCATTCGGTATTCGTGTGGCAAATAGCATCGTGTTGCGTGCTGGCGATAGTGTTACCGATGAGCAAGTTATGCAAGAAATTGGTCTCCCATGTTTTATTAAACCAAGCGTGGGTGGTAGTAGTTTTGGTGTGACAAAAGTGAAAACACAAGACCAAATCCAAGAGGCAATAGCAAAAGCATTCAGTGAAGGCGAAGAGGTGATGATTGAGGCGTATATGCAAGGCACTGAGGTTACGAGTGGCATGTATAAAACCAAGACTGCAACACGTATATTCCCTATCACAGAGGTAGTTACCGATAACGAATTCTTCGATTATGATGCTAAATACAACGGGCAGGTCGATGAAATCACACCAGCTCGCGTAAGCGATGAAATCACACGCGAGGTGCAACAAACAACCGAAAAAATCTATCGTATTCTCAATGCGAAAGGTATTATACGTGTCGATTATATCATTGATGCACAAGGACAAATCAATCTACTTGAGGTGAATACCACACCAGGCATGACAGCTACAAGTTTCATTCCACAACAAGTGCGTGCCGCAGGACTCGATATTGCGGACGTAATGACCGAAATCATCGAAGATGCATTTTTGCGATAAGCGAAAAAAATCTCAATTCTCAATTCTCAATTTTAACTCTATCATGGATATAAAAAATTACGTTAAAACCTATTTTGAACAAATAGATTGGAATCAAGAGCCTAAAAATCTCTATGAACCAATAGATTACGCATTGCAATCGGGCGGCAAACGCATTCGTCCAACCTTAGTGTTGATGGCAGCGCAAATGTTTGGTGGCAACATCGAACAATGCATCAAACCTGCAGCAGCAATGGAGATATTCCACAATTTCACTCTTCTTCACGACGATGTGATGGATAATGCCGATGTGCGTCGTGGCCGTCCAACAATCAAGGCCAAATGGGATGACAACACAGCCATTCTTTCGGGCGATGCTATGCTCATCAAGGCATATCAATATCTCGAAGAAGTGCCTGCCGACAAACTATTGCCAGTTCTTAAACTTTTCTCACAGACTGCATTAGAAGTTTGTGAAGGCCAACAATACGACACCGATTTCGAAAAACGCGAAGACGTTACAATCGAGGAGTATTATGAAATGATTCGTCTCAAAACAGCCGTTCTTCTTGCTGGATGTCTCAAGTTAGGAGCAATCCTTGGCGGTGCATCTGAGGCTGATGCCAACAATCTTTACGATTTCGGTATTGCTATCGGTATAGCATTCCAACTTCGTGATGACTATCTCGATTGTTATGGCGACGAAAAAACATTTGGAAAAAAAATCGGTGGCGACATCCTTTGTGGCAAGCGCACATTCCTTTTGATTCAAACTCTCAAAAAATGTGGTGTATCACAACGTCAAACCATTTCTCAATTATTGAACAACAAAACTATCGGAGGCGAAGAGAAGATAGCTACAATAATTGATATCTACACTCAAATGGAGATGCCACGAGTGTGCAACGAAGCAATGGAAGAGTATTACGCCAAAGCAATGGAATCGCTTGCCAAAATCAACAAAACCGATGAAGAAAAAGCCCCATTTGTCGATTTTGCTAAAAAACTCATGGGAAGAATAGACTAATATAAAAAATTAATAGCAAAACTGTTAATTTTCAACACTCAACACTCAATTCTCAACTCACAAAATGCCTTACAGAAGATTACCCAAAACAGACCAAGCACGCTTAAAATCGTTAAAAAAAGCAATAGCGATGGAGCGTATGCCAATGAACGAGATACCAGTGCCTTTGCGACTTCTGACACAAGCCAAGGCATATCTGCCTGTGTTCGAAACATTGGTAAATCAATATAACGTGACGTTCGAAACGCAAGTAACAGAGAGCAAAAAGTATCAAAACATGGTGAAAAATGCGCGTATGTACGTTTCTCACTTCATACAAGTGCTCAACTTCGCAGTTTTGCGTGGCGAATTCAAGAGTGATGTAAAATTGTTGTATGGTCTCGACCCAGACGATTTTACAGTGCCTGATTTGACTACCGATGCTGCACTTGTCGTTTGGGGGCGTAAAATCATCGATGGCGAGCAAGAGCGTGTATCTCAAGGAGGTATACCTTTGTCGTTCCCAACTATAGCCAAAGTTCGTGTGCACTACGACATATTTTGCGAGCACCGCACCAATCAGAAAACTCATCAACAATCAACCACTCGCAATCAACAACGAGTTGCAGAAATGCGTGATCAAGTCGACGAACTCATCCTTCAAATTTGGGATGCTGTCGAAGCCACTTATGTCGATTTGTTACCTTACGCGCGCTATCAAGCCTGCGTCAAATGCGGTGTGATCTATTACTATCGCAAAGGCGAACAACATCTCACACCAAAGGTTGACGAAGATATCCAAAAAGCTCAAGCAGCAACGTTATCTATCCTCTTTGATGAATAAAAAAACTGACCAATTTGGTCAGTTTTTTTTATGCTTAAAATACAATAACCCCCTCCCTGTCGTAAATATACTATACAGCAACCTTCAAGCAACCCTCACCCTACCTTCGCAATCCCTTCTCAAATACAATAAGTCCCTCCCTAAATCAACCCTTTACCGAGCGCAAAAATATATCATTCATCGACGGTAAACACTCCTCAAATCGTAGCACCTCGCCACTCTTGAGCAAACACCCCAACAACTCGTTTCCCGACACTCCATTGCGGAGCATAAATTCAGCATTCATAACCTCTCCCTCCAAATTTGCCGAAATCAAATCTCCACATCTGAGCACCTCATCCCCAAAATCCAAACATCCCTTCAATTTCACTATATACTTATTGTCGCTGAATCTTTTGCGTATATCCTCCACCGATCCATCTAACACCACTCTCGATTTATTTATAAGGGCAATATTTTCGCACAATCTCTCCACTGAGTCCATATTGTGAGTCGAAAAAATTATCGTAGCACCCTTGTCTTGCAACTCCAAAATCTCACGTTTCAATAGCTCCGCATTCACAGGGTCAAAGCCACTAAAAGGCTCGTCAAATATCAGCAATTCAGGCCCATGTAGCACGGTTGTAATAAATTGCACCTTCTGAGCCATCCCCTTCGACAACTCTTCCACTTTCTTATCCCACCAATTCTCAATCTCAAACTTCTCAAACCAATACTTCAATCCCTTTAGCGCATCGTTTTTCGACATTCCCTTCAATTGGCACAAATACAAAGCCTGTTCCCCCACCTTCATCTTCTTGTACAATCCGCGTTCTTCTGGCAAATAACCAATATTTGCAGTGTCATTGAGCGAGAGTCTCTTCCCGTTCAGCAACACTTCACCCTTGTCAGGTGCTGTAATAGAGTTAATTATGCGAATCAACGTAGTCTTACCCGCACCATTCGGTCCCAACAATCCAAACACCGAGCCACGAGGCACATTTATGCTAACATTATCCAATGCCAAATGATTAGCATACTGCTTATAAACATTTTTTACTTCTAAAATCATACCGCAAAGTTACAAAAAATTCGCTTTCAATGTTATTTTTTGTCAAAAAAAAGAGTTTAGCCCTTAAAAATGCAGTATATATGAGATTATTTTTGTAAATTTGTAGCAATTTTTGAGAGACTTTTGCGTTTATCTCAATAATAGTGAAATTTTAGATGTAAATGAAGTTAAGACGAATCTTTTTATCGATTGTAATACTCTGTATCACAGCTTATAGCGCAAAATCTCAAGATACTTTCTATGGCGAAGTAGGAGTCACTGGCGGAGGCGGTTTCGTATTAGGCGACACCAACGATTTTTTGTTTAAATACACACAACCTGTGGGTGGTGTGTACTTAAAATACAAAATAAATGGCCGTTGGGAGACACGTTTGCAACTCGATGGAGGGCTTTTGGGCTATGCTTCTGAGCAAAAAACAGCTTATGTAGGCCTACAAGCATTAGGAGAATTCAATTTTTTCAACTATGGGGTCAAACGATGGGAGGCGCATTATTCATGGTTCACACCATCTCTTTTAGCAGGTCTTGGAGTCGTCACTTACAATTTGGAGAATGGTCCAAAATTCACAGCCACAGTTCCCTTAGGCTTAGGCGTCAAATTCAAACTAAGCAATCGAATCAATCTCGGTGCGTATTGGATGGTCACTAAGGTCTTTTCTGATAAATTAGACGCTTCGCCAAACCCAAATGGCGAGTTTGGCAAGTTTTGGAACAATCAAGATTGGTATTCCACCGCGCAAATATCATTATCTCTTAATTTCTACAAAATATGTGCACCTTGTCGCAGAGGCAAGAGTAAACCAACTGGAAAATACATATGGACTTATTGAATCAAATAGATAAAAATCGATTGCCACAGCATATTGCTATCATCATGGACGGCAATGGTCGTTGGGCTAAATTGCATGGCAAAGAACGCCTATATGGTCACTACAATGGCGTCGAATCTGTGCGTGCTGTCCTCGAAACATCTGTTCAATTAGGAATTAAATATTTAACTCTATACACTTTTTCTACCGAAAATTGGAATCGTCCAAAAGCTGAGGTCGACGGTCTAATGGAGTTGTTGGTCGACAATATTGTCAAAGAAACCCCAACTTTTCACAAACACAACATCCGTTTCCTCACAATAGGCAACAATTCTCAATTGCCCGAAAAAGCACAAGCCAAACTAAAAGAGTGCATCGAAGATACAGCATCCAACACAGGCCTAACCTTGATATTGGCTCTTAGCTACTCTTCACGTTGGGAGATTACCGATGCCGTTCGTCGCATAGCCTCTAAGGTTCAATCGGGCGAACTCAATGTCGATGATATCAACGACGATGTAGTCTCTGACAATCTCACCACGGCTGGTATCCCTGATCCCGAATTGCTTATTCGCACAAGTGGCGAACTTCGTTTGTCTAACTACCTTTTGTGGCAATTGGCTTATACCGAACTATATTTCACCGACGCTTTGTGGCCAGATTTTCGTGCCGAAAGTCTATACGAAGCAATTATTGACTATCAAAAACGCGAACGCCGTTTTGGTAAAACTAGCGAACAACTTGTATGATCTTTTCTAAAATAAATTTCAAAAAAATATTCTCTATCGTCGCATTGGTTTTCTGTGCGGTTATAGTTTTTGCGCAAGACGATTCCGACGAAAATCGTTTTGACTTCGACTATACCTTGACACCAAAAGATGTGACTATTGCCGACACCAAAATTCCAGGAGCATCTTCTTATTAGGATTATGTTCTCATAGGGTTTTCTGGCGTAAACAAAGGACAACAAATCCGTGTCCCAGGAGCCGATTTGACCAACGTAGTAAAGCGTTTTTGGAAACAAGGTTTCTTTTCTGACGTAAAAATCCTTTGTGATACAATGCGCAACGATAGCATTTGGCTCACTATTGCATTGAAGCAATTGCCTCGTGTGTCTATTGTTAATTTCTATGGCCTAAAGAAGAGTGATATAGAAGATCTAGAGAAAACACTCGAAATTCAAAAAGGCAAACAACTCAATGCCGATGCTATCGATCGTACCAAAATCGCAATTCGCAAGTTCTTGTCTGAAAAAGGTTTCCATAATGCCGAAATTCTTGTTTATCAAAAGAATGACCCAACGGTCGAGGGCAATGTAATTGTCGATGTTAGTGTCGACAAGCGCGAAAAGGTCAAAGTAAACGACATTATCGTTACGGGTAATGAGGCAATGCCTATAGCCAAAATCGACCGCGCAATGAAGAAAACCAATCGTGCTGGTAAAATTGCTAATATCTTCCGTGCTAAGAAGTTTGTTGAAAAAGAGTATCTCAATGACAAAAAGGCACTTATCGAGAAATATAACGAAATCGGTTATCGCGATGCAGTCATTGTGAGTGACACAGTCGTCAAACTCGATGATGGCAAGGTCGATGTCTATCTCGAAGTTGATGAAGGTAAAAAATACTATTTTGGTGATATCAAATGGTTAGGCAATACGCTCTATCCAAGCGAATATCTCAATCAGTTGCTCAACGTGAAGAAAGGCGAAACCTACAATCTTAAAGATCTCAACAAACGTCTATTCGAGGATGAAGATGCCGTGTCGGCAATTTACAAAGATAATGGCTATCTCTTTATGAATATCGACCCAGTAGAGGTGGGCATCGATGGCGATTCTATCAATTTCGAAATGCGAGTTTACGAAGGCCAACAAGCAACTATCAACAAGGTAATTATCAATGGTAATACTCGTGTGTATGAGCACGTTGTTCGTCGCGAGATGCGTACCAAACCAGGTTCGCTTTATAGTCAAGGCGACCTTACCCGTACTCTTCGCGAACTTGCACAACTCAAACAATTCGATGAGGAAAAAATATTTACTGGCGTAGATCTACAGCCAAATCCCGAAGACGGAACCGTCGACATTGCCTACAATCTCGAAACCAAATCGAGCGACCAAGTCGAATTCTCTGCTGGTTGGGGTCAATCTGGTATCGTACTTTCTGTCGGTCTCAAATTCTCTAACTTCGCTATTCAAAACCTCTTCAAACCAAAAACATACCGTATTGTGCCTCAAGGCGAGGGACAAACTCTCAGTCTCAAAGCTCAAGCCAATGGTATGTACTATCAAAACTACAGCATATCATTCTTTGACCCATGGTTGGGTGGCAAACGTCCTAACTCTTTCTCTGTTAGCTTCTTCTATTCTGTGCAAACTGGTTTGAGTAATCGCTATTACGAGAACTATAGTTATATGTACAACTACTATAATAGTTACTACAACAACTATTATGGCAATGATTACTATTATGGAACAAACAACTATGGTACAGAATATGATAAGAACGTATTTATGCGCACCATTGGTGCTTCTGTAGGTTATGGTACTCGTCTCAAATGGCCTGACGACTACTTTACTTTCTATGGTAATATCTCTTATCAACGCTATCATCTTAAAAACTGGTTCAAGAGCTATTATGGTTTCGAGACTGGTGTAACCAACGACCTCTCTCTTGGTCTTACTCTCTCTCGTAACTCTATCGACAACCCAATCTACACTCGTCGTGGTTCTTCTTTGTCGTTGTCTGTTGCTGCCACATTCCCATACTCGTTGTTGAACAAAGATGTCGATTATGCTTCTATGGATTTGGCCACACGTAGCAAATGGATCGAGTATCACAAGTGGAAGTTCAATGCGCGTTTCTTTGTGCCACTCACCTATAACAATAAGTTAGTCCTCATGGCGCGTGCCGACTATGGTTTTCTAGGTTATTATAATAAGGATAAACGTTCTCCTTTCGGCAAGTTCTATGTCGGTGGCGATGGTATGTCGGGTTATACAACTGCGGGTACCGAGACTGTAGGTCTTCGTGGTTATGAGGCTGGTTCATTGACTCCTTACACAGGCGAAGGCTATTATGGCTACAATGGTAACCTCTACACCAAACTTACAGTAGAGTTGCGTTATCCTCTTTTGCTCAATCAATCAACCAATATCTGGGCATTGGCCTTCCTTGAAGCTGGTAATGCTTGGTCTGAATTCAAAGACTTTAACCCATTCGACCTCAAACGCTCGGCGGGTGTTGGTGTTCGTGTCTATCTTCCTATGTTTGGTCTCCTTGGTATCGACTGGGCTTATGGTTTCGACCTCGACCAAACTGGTCGTCGTGGAGGTAGCCAATTCCACTTCATCCTTGGTCAAGAGTTTTAACGATTAAACTAATTCAAAATACAAACGTCTAAAATAACAAACAGAGCAAGATTCAAGTTTTGTTACTTATTACTTGCTATTAAAAGTTTAACATATGAAAAAAATATTAGTGCTATTATTTGCTGCATTTCTATCTCTCAATCTTGCAGCTAAAGGCGAACAAGTTGTCCTTGTCGATATGGATTACATCATGAGTGCAATCCCTGCCTATGAAACAGCCAATGAACAGCTTGAGCAAATCTCTAAAAAATGGCAAAAAGAGATAGAGGCTCTCTTGGTCGAAGTACAAACTATGTATAAAAATTATCAGACCGAACTTGTTTTTCTCTCTGATGATATGAAGAAAAAACGCGAAGACGAAATCATTGCTAAAGAAAAAGAAGCTAATGACCTCAAACGCAAATATTTTGCTCCTGATGGCGAACTCTACAAGAAACGCGAAGCGCTTGTAAAACCTATTCAAGACGAAATCTATAACGCCGTTCAAGAACTTTGTGAGCAAAATGGATATCAAGTAGTTCTCGACAAATCTTCTACTAACAACCTTATTTTTGCTTCTCCAAAAATCGACATTAGCGACCAACTTCTCGAAAAACTCGGATATTCAAAATAAATATTAATAATTAAATAACTGATAAAACTATGTTGAAAAAAATCACACTTATTTTGATGGTGGTACTTTTGCCACTTATTGCAATGGCTCAAACTGTTAAACTTGGTTACATTAACTCTCAAGAGGTAATGATGATGATGCCTGAAGTTAACGATGTTGAAAGACAATTGGCTGATTTCAATGAAAAGAATATGAAGTATTTGCAAGAAATGGAAGCTGAAATCCAAAATAAATATGCAAAATATGAGCAAGAAAAAGATAATATGACTGATGCCATTCGTCGTGTTCAAGAAGAAGAATTGATGGGCCTTCAACAACGCCTTCAAACTACTTACCAAGCACTTCAACAAGAAACTCAAAAAAAACAAGCTGAACTCATTCAACCATTGCAAGAAAAACTTCGTCTTGCTATCGAAACTGTCAGCAAAAAACAAGGACTCACAATGGTATACGACATGGTGTCTGGTGCTATTCTTTACAAGAGCGAAGCTGCTATCGACATCACTCCTGCAGTGAAAAAAGAGTTAGGCATTCTCTAATGTTCTATCCGTTCCGACTTGTCTGATTTATCCGACTCGTCCGAAAAAAAATAGACCAATAATGAAGAAAACAATTTTAATAATAGTGTTATCTCTCCTCGTAGGGGTAACACTTTATTCGCAAGATACCCTCTCTTTATTGCAACATCAGTCTGCTGTTGTACGCATTGCCTATATCAATCGTGCTGATGTTTTCAACTCTTTTCCGCAAGTTGCCACTATCAATAAGGAGTTAAAACAATTGGAGGCTGATTATGAAATTGAATTCATAAATATGTCTAAAGAGTACGAACGTAAGGTAAAAGCCTATCTTGAGAAAAGCAATCAAATGTCTGAACCTATCAAACTTGCCCGTCAAACTGAGATTACCGAATTAGAGGCGCGTATGGATATGTACAAAAAGCGTTATAACGAAGAGTTGAATAAGCATCGAGCAGAGCGTTTTGTGCATATCAACCAATTAATCGACAACGCTATTCGAACTGTTTGTCAGCGCGAGCAGGTCACTATTCTTTTCGATCAAGCTCAACCTCTCTATATGTCTGCTCAATGTATCGAAATCACTTCTCTTGTTAAGGCCGAATTAGGATTATGAAAATAGGAATTTTCGATTCAGGATATGGTGGGCTTACTATTTTAGAAAGAATACGTGCCCGATTGCCACAATACGATTATATCTATTTTGGCGACAATGCTCGTACACCTTATGGCTCTCGTTCTTTCGAGGTTGTCTATCAATATACTCTCGAGTGTGTTAAACGTCTTTTTCAAGAAGATTGCCAACTCGTCATATTGGCATGCAACACTGCTTCGGCCAAGGCTCTACGCACTATTCAGCAAAACGATTTGCCTCACCTTGCGCCTACTCGTCGTGTCTTGGGGGTTATTCGACCTACAGTTGAGGCGATTGGAGCAATCACTTCTACTCGACGTGTAGGTTTGGTTGCTACTGAAGGCACTATTCAAAGCAACTCTTATCCTCTTGAGGTAGCAAAACTATTCCCTGATATTGAGGTCTTAGGTCAAGCATGTCCAATGTGGGTGCCACTTATCGAGAGCAATGAGCATCATACTCCTGGCGCTGACTATTTTGTTCATAAATATATCAACAATTTGTTTGGCAATCATGCCAATATCGACACTCTCATACTTGGCTGTACTCACTATCCACTTCTTCTCAATCAGATTGAAAAGGCTGTTCCGCAAGGAGTCCAAGTGCTCACTCAAGGCGACATTGTAGCAGAATCTTTAGCCGATTATCTCATTCGTCATCCCGAAATCGATTCTCTCTGTTCGCGAGGCGGTTCTATTCGTTTTCTCACTACCGAGTCTGTCGAAAAATTTGCCTCTTCTGCCTCTATTTTTCTCAATCAACCAATCCAAGCCGAGCATATAACGCTATGAAACTAAATCTCAAAAAACCGATTATATTCTTCGACCTCGAAACAACTGGTCTCAATATAATGACCGATTGCATTGTCGAAATTGCCTATCTCAAGGTTCACCCTAATGGCAATGAGGAGTCAAAGAAGATGCGCATCAATCCCGAAATGCCAATACCTGCCGAGTCAACAGCAGTTCATCATATTACCGATGAGGATGTGAAAGGTTGCCCTACATTCAAGCAGGTAGCACAAGCCATTGCCAATGATTTCAAAGGGTGCGACATTGCAGGTTATAATTCCAACCATTTCGACGTGCCATTTCTTGCCGAAGAATTCCTTCGTGCCGAAGCCGATTTCGATTTCGAGAATAGTAAGTTCATCGATGTTCAAGTCATTTTCCACAAGATGGAAAAACGCACACTCGAGGCAGCCTATCGTTTCTATTGCAACAAAGAGTTAGTCGACGCACATAGTGCCAATGCCGACACACATGCTACTTACGAGGTCCTTATGGCGCAACTTGACCATTATCCCGATTTGCAAAACGATATGGACTATCTTTCTAAGTTTACTACCTACAACCGCAATGTCGATTATGCCGGTCGTATCGTATTAGACGATAATGGAGTAGCTGTTTTCAATTTCGGTAAGCACAAAGGCAAATCTGTAGCCGAAGTGTTCCGTATCGAACCAGCTTACTATTCATGGATGATGAACGGCGACTTCCCTCTATTCACCAAAAAAGTAATCACAAACATTCGTCTCCGTATGAGATAAAACAATAAAGGCATCGACTATTCGATGCCTTTATTATATCCCATCCTCCATTCTCCATTCTCCATTCTCAATTCTCCATTCTCAAATACCATCTCACTCTTTCAAAATCTTCATCCGTAAACACTTCCAACTTGCGTATATCCTCCAAATTCTCAATCCTTCCCTTATGGTGTTTATCCCAGCGAAGGTCATATATTGCTTTTGCTTGATAGTAACTGATATACGGATGGCGGTGCAATCTCTTGATACTAACTCTATTTACATCAATCATTTTCACCGAATCTAACTCTATTATTATATAAGGTATAAGCGCATCTGCCACCGAATCAGGTATATTTTCTATTTCCTTCAACTGTTCTGCCGAGTAAAATCCCCCTAATTCTCTTCTGCGATTCACAATCATCTTGGCGCGTCCACTTCCAATTCCAGGCAATTTTGCAAGCAGGGTAGTATCAGCACTATTCAATTCAAACACAAAAAACTCTTTGCGCATATATCTCGCAGTATCTATTTTTTCTATAGGTCTCACCGACGCAAACGAAATATACTCTTTTAGCGAGTCCACCAACAGAGTATCAATCCCATATATACCTCTCAATTTTTCGATAGAATATATCTTGCCTCCATGTCTGCGATATTGCAACCAATTATGTGCCATATAAGGTTGAAATCCAAGACGTAACATATCTACGCTGTCAATTGTATTTGGGTCAAACCCAAACTCCTCTCTCTCTTTGATGTCAATCACTTTTCTAGGAGAAAATTCTCTTTTGCGCGACCATTCCAGTGAATCTAATCCCTTTTCAAAAGCCTTAATCTCTGATATAAGAGTCGAATCCACAGCAAAAATATAATTTTTATTCTTACAGAAGAAACGCTCCACACTCCAATTCATCACAAA
>JAZLEE010000019.1:0-2785 GCA_045615085.1 Candidatus Aphodosoma sp.
GTGTACCATACTGGGTTTTCGAATACGTTACGCAAAATCACAGAAGGAGTGATTGCACCATAGTAACCAAGACCGATATAGTTGTCAGCCAACTGATTTTTTTGAGCCAATTCGTGCACGTGGTTCAAAAATTCTTGTTCAGTCATAGCCTCAGGGAGGTCGAGTGGTTGTGGCAAACGGATGTTTGCAGGGATAGTTTGTTCGATAAGTTCTTCAACCGAATTAACGCCGATTGTCTCGAGCATTTTAGGCAGGTCATCATCAGTTATACCAATGTGACGACGAGAAAATTGATTTGCCATAGTGTTTTTCTGTTAGTTACTAGTTTCTAGTTACTAGTTATTAGTTATTATTGATTTGTTATTAGTTATTCTACGATTAAATAAGTCTACAGTCAATGGTCAGTATAATCTATTGTCCGTTGACTGTCGACTGTTGACATTACAAAGTGCAAATTTACAAAAAACTATTTATTCTGCAAATATTTTTTCGCTTTTTTTATTGTCAATCCAAAGTCTCAACCTCTACCCTACCCTCAAGCAACCTTTGCCGAAGAAAACTGACACCCTAACAAACAAAAAACAAGAGCCCCAAACCGAGACTCTTGCCTATATTTAAATCATTCTCTCATTTCTCATTCCTCACTCCTCACTCCTCATTTCTCATTCCTCACTCCTCACTCCTCATTCCTCATTCCTCATTAGAAATCCATTCCTTCGTCCATTCCTTCGCCTCCCATATCCATACCGCCACCTTCTGGACGTTGAGGTTTCTTAGCTCTCATATTACCGAAGTTGTATGTCAATGTAAGTGAGAACATTGTACCACGTGGCTCGTGCGATGAGTATTGCCAGAAGTTGTCGCCCCATGTTGTGCTTGCCCAACGGCGCGAATTCAACAAGTCGCGCACCGACAATGCCAAGTTCAATTTTCTATCTAAGAAGCTCTTACGCACTCCGAGGTCAATCACATATTGCGAATTCATTTTACCTTGTGCCACTACGTCGGCCGAACGATACATACCTGTCAACTGTGCCGACCATCCTTTTGGTATCAAGAAGTTTGCCATCAAGCGTGCATTCCACGAGAAGCTTTGTTGGAATGGATAGAGCAAATCCAACTCGCCATCGAGGTTTGTATCATAAAATACGCTATCCATCGCTGCATAGTAGCAGTTCACAGTTGTAGTAAGATTCAACCACTTAGCTACTTTGTTTTTCGCTACTAATTCAAGACCGGCACTCTGACGGCGCGATACGTTCTCGAATGTCGAATACATCACGTTATCATCCAAGTAGCGCACTCGTTCGATTGCATTGTCAGAGAAACGATAATACAATCCTGCCGATATTGCGTGGTCATCCCAAGTTTTAAGGTAATTCAACTCTACTGCGCTCGAAATCTCTGGGTCCAACAATGGGTTACCGAACGAGATATTTGTCGAGTCGCTCATATCGCGGAACGAGTTGATCTGACGGCCACGAGGACGATTGATACGACGTGTATAGTTGGCTTGCAACTCGTGATTATTTGGAAATGCATACGACAAAAATGCTGTTGGATAGACCTCAAAATAGCTTCGACGAGTTGACGACCACGCCGATTCATCTTCTACATCGCGCGTACGTACATAAGTATTTGTATACTCGCCACGCAAACCGAGCGACATGCTGAATGGGCCGAATTTAGCACCGTATGTAGCATACATCGCAGCAATCCACTCTTCGTAGTCGAAGTCGTTGAACTGAATCAAAAGGCTATCTTCGCCCTCCATATTCCAAGCGCGCGATGGCGACAAGCGTTGTTGCCAAGAACCATACAAACCTGCTTCAACTTTCTGTGTCTGTCCTATTTTTTGTGTATAATCCAATTTGTAACGCGCACTTTGACTCTTACCGTTCTGACGTTGTATCTGTGTATATTCAGGACTATACCCTCTCAATGCCTCTTGCACATACACATAGTCGCCCGAACGTTGATGTCCCGAATATTCGATACTTGTACGCACCTCCGAGCCCATCTTGTCTATTTCATACACATAGTCCAACGATGCTGAATACGATGGACGCATACCTGCTTGTTGATTTGAGCGGAGATACATTGTTGTATCCATCAAGCCCCAATCCACGCGTGTATATGTATTCTGATTTGATGAATTATTTGTGCCACCGTGACCCATCAACGACACACCGATTGTGCTCTTTTTTGTGATATGGAAATCGGCACCCATACGTCCAAATAAGCCCAAGAACGAACGACGACTTGCCGACAAGGTGTTCAAATACGAAAGTGTATCGCCCCATTGATCGCGCACGTCTTCATACGAATCCAATGGCAATCGCTCAAACGAGTAGCGATCGGTAACATTGTCCGATTCGTGACTCATATAACGACCACCAAGATTGACATAAAAATCAACTAAACTACTGTTATAATTGAAGTTAGCACCCACGTGCGCACCTGGTGCTGGCGAGCCGATGTTATACATACCACCTGCCGACACCGAACCATAATAACCTGCCTTACGGTCTTTTTTCAACACGAGGTTGATGATACCAGCTGTACCCTCTGGATTGAATTTTGCCGATGGATTGGTAATAACCTCCACTGCCTCGATACTTCCCGCAGGCATTTGCTCCAATATCTGAGCGCGGTTCTCTTCGGTCAAACCACTTGGTTTACCGTTAATCCATACCTCTACGCTCGATGAGTTTCTCAACGAAATATTGCCCTCATTGTCAACATCTACCGATGGTATACCTTGCAACATCTCCGATGCCGACGC
>JAZLEE010000020.1:0-4732 GCA_045615085.1 Candidatus Aphodosoma sp.
GTCAGCACGACAAGCTTCTTTCCAACCCATATTAGCAAGACGAATAGCATAAGGAAGAGTTGCATTGCCAAGAGCGCAAGTAGAAGTCATAGGTACAGCACCAGGAATGTTAGCCACGCAGTAGTGAACGATACCATCAACCTCGAAGATAGGATCAGAGTGAGTAGTTGGGTGAGAAGTTTCGAAACAACCACCTTGGTCGATAGCCACGTCTACCATCACCGAACCAGGTTGCATCAATTTAAGCATATCACGAGTGATGATATGAGGAGCTTTAGCACCAGGAATAAGAACAGAACCAATCACGAGGTCAGTATGAGGCAACTCTTGTTCAATATTGTATTGAGATGAATAGAGAGTACGCACATTTTTAGGCAACATATATTCCAATTGACGAAGGCGAGGGAGAGAAATATCAGTAATAGTAACATTAGCACCCATACCAGCAGCCATAAGAGCAGCGTTGTAACCTACGATACCACCACCGAGTACCAATACGCGAGCCGCACGCACACCAGGCACACCGCCCAACAACATACCTTTACCGCCTTGAGGTTTTTCGAGAAAACGAGCACCTTCTTGAGTAGCCATACGACCAGCCACTTCCGACATAGGTTGCAACAAAGGCAATACGCCATCTTTCACTACAGTTTCGTAAGCCAAACAAGTAGCACCTTGTTTTACCATAGCTTCAGTCAACTCTTTTTCGCAAGCAAAGTGGAAGTAAGTAAACAACAATTGACCTTTGCGGATGAGAGGATATTCATAAGCGATAGGTTCTTTCACCTTATAAATCATCTCAGCGATAGCATACACCTCTTCGATAGTAGGCAAAATAGTAGCACCAGCAGCAGCATATTCTTCGTCAGCATAACCGCTACCTACACCAGCAGTAGCTTGTACATACACAGTGTGACCGTGTTTCACGAACTCACGAACAGCAGCAGGATTAGCACCCACGCGATTTTCGTTGTTTTTAATCTCTTTTGGAATACCGATAATCATAGTAGTAGACTTTAAAAAAAGGTTATTTATTTAAGGTTATTTATATTTCAAATTTGCGGTGCAAAAGTACGATAAATTATAATTCATTGTATCATTCGAGTAATATTTTTTTTTATGTTCTTCAACATATATCAATCCGTAAGCAAAATATCCATTACACACACCACCAAACACTTAACACACTGAAATATAAAAGAATAAAATGATATTAAAAAATGTTGTCATACAAACTTATAGAATCAAAACATCAACTTTTTAGCCATACACAAAAAAAATCATGCGCAAACATACCCTTTAAGTCATAAAAAAATAGTAAATTTGCAGTGAATTTTGATGTATTTTGTACTTTTACGACTAAAAATCTTGCGTTATATAAAAACGCTAAAAAATGGCAACTTAATACAAACCACATCAATCATTATATACTAATCACTATACCTAATAACAATGGCATACAAACGCGACGAACTAAAACAACTAAAGACCGATTTTTGGAATGGTTTTGCCGACTATTGCAACACGATTCCACGACTAGCACAACGCAAACAAAAATTCATGCTTTACAATACGAGACTCAAAGGCACCGAACTCAAATTCGATGTCGAGCGACACCGAGTAGCCGTAGTGTTAGAAATCAACCATACCGACTACGAACGACGCATACAACTTTTCGAGCATTTCAAAGCATGCCATTTGCTGTTTACTGAAGCATTTGAAGGTATGGAAGTAATCTATGAACCATTCTTTGTATTAGAAACAGGAAAAGACGTTTGTCGCATCTACGTAGCCTCAAATATAGAAGGTTTAGACTACCATCGTCGCACCGACTGGCCACAGTTCTACACCTTCATGGCGCGTAATATGATGCGCCTTGAGCGTCTCTTCAACCAAGCCAAACAAGCCATTGAAGATTGACAAACTCACATTAAATAAAGATAAATTAGATAAAAAAATAACATCTATAGAAGCAAAGCAACTATAGATGTTTTTTTTATTTAGAGTTAAAAATTAAGAGTTAGGATTTGAGATTAGGTGTCGCAAGTGGTAACGAGACCACGAATTCGCTACCTTCGCCATATGTAGAATTAAATATGATTGTACCACCGGCTTGCTCGATAACATTCTTTACAACTACGAGACCAAGTCCCATACCATAGATTTTTGTAGAAAAATTGACATCAAATATCTTATCTTTATTCTCCTCAAGAATACCCTCGCCATTGTCGAGAATACTAATATAGACATTGGTATTGTCACAACGAATTGATACGTCGATGCGCCCCATTCGATCTTTTGGCACTGCCTGTATAGCATTTTTCAATAAATTGCTGAATACATGACCTATCATCTCCTTATCTACTAACACATTGACTTCATCGAGCTCTACATTGAAATTGATAACTACGTTCTCAGTATTATTACGGAAAAGATAGATAGTATATTGCACACTATCGACTATATTGACTATCTCGGGCGATGCAAGCGGTGTGCGCGCAAAATTAGAAAGCGCTCGTGTAGTGGCTGTTATAGTGTCGATGCTCTGTAATAGCACCTTGGCTGACGATTGCACAATAGTATGATAATCGGGATCGTCGGGCGAGAGCATCATCATGCGCTGTGTGAGCAACTTCATAGGTGTGAGCGGATTAAGGATTTCGTGCGCCATCTGACGGGCCATTTGTCGCCACGACTTCTCTCGTTCGGCTTTTGCCAACTCTTCGACCGACACGGCCAAATTGTCAATCATCTCATTATACTGCATCACCAAACGCGACAAAGCATCGCCCTCAATTTTAGGGTAATTGATTTTTGCATTCTCGCCACCTACCTCTATCTCGCCCATATGTTTTTCGATAATAGATAGCGGTGCTGATAAGCGTTTAGATATTATGTAACTCAACACCGAACTCAAGAACATCACTATCAAAAAAATCAATATCAGCATAAAAATAAAGAGCATAAGGCTACGACTAAAATGCAAACTTCCATCTGCCAGAAATAGACCTTGCTCGTAGTTGGTGACAATAAACACTGTGATTGCCACAAAGACAACCAACATTGCACCACCCGTGAAAGATAGCAATGCAGTTTGAATTCGCGAAAAAAGCGTAGGCTTCTTGCGTTGCACAATTGCAACTTTGAAATAATTTTTCATTTGTCGTAAAATAGTGTTTCTTCGTGATGATATGGCTCGCCTCGAAGGATGGTCATCGCACGATAGATTTGTTCAACCAACATAGTGCGTATCATCTGATGCGAGAATGTCATCTTAGATATAGATAGAAATGATTTAGCTTGACGATAAGCATCTATCGAAAATCCATAGGCGCCTCCTATGACAAACACCAATCGCTTGATGGATGAATTCATATTCGTCTTATCTATCCAGTTTGCAAATTCCGTGCTAGACATCTGTTTTCCCTTATCATCTAAAAAAACAACATAATCATCCGAGCGCAATTGCTTGATTATCAACTCACCTTCTTTTTGACGTAATTGTGCTGTATCCATATTTTTGGCATTTTTCACGTCGGGAACTTCGATTATTTCGATTGGCATGTAGTGACCAATGCGTTGAACATAGGTTTCGATTGCCTTGCTGGTGTAGTCGGTGGCTGTCTTACCTACCCAAAGTATTGCTAGTTTCATAAGAATTAGGGGTTAGGGGTTAGAGGTTAGGGGTCGACTATCAACTTTAGGTTAAATTAGGATGGTTCTATAACCACTAATCTTTAACCTCTAACCATATTTAATTTGCAAAGTTAAACATTTTTCTCCAAAAACAATCATTATATTACTTTTTTTTGTAACTTTGCATCTTGAATAAAAAATATTAGTTTAATCAATAGGTTATGTGAGTTATAACTTTTAACTCCTAACTTCTCACTACTAACTATTATATTATGCTTGACAATCTTGACGAACTTATCAAACTTTGGTTTGCCGAAGATATTGGCGATGGCGACCATACTACCCTCTCGTCGATTCCTGCCGACGCAATGGGCAAACAACAGTTGATTATCAAAGAAGAAGGTATCGTGGCTGGTATCGAAGTGGCTAAAAGAGTGTTTGCTGCTTTCGACCCAGAACTCAAAATGACTCAATATCTCAAAGATGGCGACCGAGTGAAACCAGGCGATGTGGCTTTCGTAGTGGAAGGTCGTACTCAATCGTTATTGCAAACGGAACGCCTCATGCTCAACATTATGCAACGCATGAGTGGCGTGGCTACTCGCACAGCCGAATATGTGAAATTGGTAGAAGGCACTAAATGTCGCGTGCTCGACACTCGCAAAACTACTCCTGGCCTCCGTATGTTGGAAAAAGAGGCTGTTCGCATTGGTGGTGGTTGCAATCACCGTATCGGTCTTTTCGATATGATTCTTTTGAAAGACAACCACGTGGACTTTGCTGGTGGCATTGCTAATGCTATCCGCCGCGCTCAAGCATATCTCAAAGAGAAAGGCAAAAACCTCAAGATAGAAATCGAAGTGCGCTCGTTCGACCGATTGCAAGAGGCTCTCGAAACTGGTGGCATCGACCGCATTATGCTTGACAACTTCTCGCCTGCCGACACTCGCCGTGCGGTAGAAATCATCGGTGGCCGAGTTGAAGTGGAATCGTCAGGTGGTATCACTTACGACACTCTCCGCGAATATGCCGAATGTGGCGTGGACGTAATCTCTGTTGGTGCACTCACCCACTCGGTTAAGAGTCTTGATATGAG
>JAZLEE010000021.1:0-4968 GCA_045615085.1 Candidatus Aphodosoma sp.
GTTAGGCATAACTGCTACGTCGGCAACCATCAACAAACCATCTTCGCCGTATTGAGGAGTTTTTGTGAACAACATCATTGCACCTGACACACAAGTCATGCCTGGTTTAGTTTTCACAATTTGCAATGCTGGACGAAGCACATTACCTGTAGTGTTTTGAGCACCAGCCAATTCGCCATCAGCATCGCTCGATTTAATCATCAAACATGCAAGATACAATGGGTCTTTAGCCAAACGTGTAGCCTCTTCAATAGTCATACCTTTGCTTTTGCGAAGTTCAGCAAGCAAAGTAGCATATTTTTCAAGGTTAGGATTGTTTTCTGGGTCAACAATTGTGGCCTCTTTGATGTAAGTGTATCCTTTCTCTTCTGCCATACGATTGATTTCCGCAGGGTTACCGATAAGGATAAGTTTAGCAACTTTGTCACGCAATACTGAGTTAGCAGCTTCGAGCGTACGTGGTTCAGTACCTTCTGGCAAAACAATGCGCTGTGGATTTTGTTGAGCGCGTTCTTTGATTTCTTGAAGAAGTTTCATAACAGTTAGGAGTTAGGAGTTAGGAGTGAGAAGTTAATAAAAGCAACCCAAGTCAACTCCAAGTTTTAAATATTAATTATTAATTTATTGAATCTCGATTTTATCAGCGTTATACACTTCGCGATTGTCTTTGTCTTTGATATCGCCATGAATATATGCAACAATTTCCATATCTTCAATCACACAATCAAAACCACCAACAGCAGCTGGGATTGTATATGTATATTCTACCGAGTAGTTACCATCTTTGTCAAGAGTAAGTTTGTCGCCAAGCGATGATGTCAAGAATGCACGTGGCGATGTATGATAATAATCACCAGCTGCACCAGCTTGTGATGCTACCATATTATCTTGATTTACGAGCACTGTAACATATGCTACATCTTTCAACGAATTACCCTTAACTGCAATTTTCAACTCACGTGTTTCAGCATTAAACTCACGAGTCAATTCCATTGTTGCTTCTGCTGGTGTAGGAATCAACGAAGCCAAAAGCGAAGATGTGATATAGCCAGGATGCCAAATAAGAGTCTCTTTTGCAGTTGCATTATATTTCATCACCTTACGATCGATATTACATTGTGGAGCAGCATTCACACCAAGGGCATTAGCAATATCCATTGTGCCAGGGATTGTAAATGCATCACCTACACCAATCAAATATGTGTGATGTGCCACCCAACATACTTGTTCTGGATTAGTCAACTCTGCAAGTGCTTTTTTAATCGAATTTGCACCTTCTGGACAGTTCGAGCAACTTTGACCAGTAAATTGTTCAATCAAAATAGCATTGCGTTTCAAACCTGCAAAAACATTCAACGATGATTTATATTCTGTTGATTCAATAGCTTGACCTTTAATTTTTGCTTTAAGCGAGTAGTCAATTTTACCTTCTACATCTCCTACTGGCACCAAAATCTCAACTTTTGCAGTCTGACCATTACGCAATACGCGTTCTACATCAACTTTTGATTCTTCACCACCAATTGTGCTCACAACTTCCAAACCCGAAATTGTACAAACACCACTATTTCTAATTTCTACAATTGCTTTGAAAGTATCGTTTGCACGAGTTGCTTCTGGCACCGACACTTTATCCACCGAAATTGCATATTCTGTTTCAGCCGAATAGTCGCCACCATTAAGGATTGCTTGAACTGACCAATATCCCTTTGTACCCATTTGCGACAATTGATACCAATCATTATTCCACCACATAAATTCTGTTGGAATCATTTTATTCGCAGGTTCGAGACCAATCACAAAACCTGAACCCGTAATTTTATATCCCACATAAAGGCTATCACCTGTAATTGCCACAGGTTCATCAAACAATACATATTGCCAACCTTCATCCACCCAAGTGAATGATTTACGTGCCAATGCACTTTCAAGATTTTTTTCTGTCAAAACAAAAACTTCTGCATCAGTCACACTACCAGCAATCAATGCACGCACACCAATAATATGTGTACCATGAGCCGCCAATTCACTACCACTCAACAATGTAGCAGTTGCCATTGTATATTGTTGGTTCATACCAAATCTACCCTCTTCTCTATCATTTACAGGGTCAGTACAATTACCATATAAGTATACATACTCTTTTACTTCTGGTTCTGGACCTGGTCCAACTGAAGGTTCACAAGCCACGAATAAAGTAGCGGTAAAGAGAGCCATTACCACCACATAAAAAAGATTTTTAAGTCTCATAAGAAAGTGTTTTTTTATATAATTATTTTATCTTGCAAAGTTACTAATACTTTTCGACATAGCAAACAAATTTTCAAAAAAAAGAAGCACCGATTTTAATCGATGCTTCTCTATATATTTTTTTATGAATTAACGACAAATTTGTTCGTAAATTGGTTTGAGTTCTACGTTGAAAATATCAACATCTACATCATTATTATAAAGTGTTATTGCACGCACTGCTGCAGCCGAAACTTCTGGCACTACTGGCAATTGATCTGCATTATAAACCAAACGATTATTTGCATCTGAGATATTACCATGAACTAACACTGCAATGTTCATATTTTCTGGCAAACATTCAAATGAACCAACTGTTGCAGGAATTGTATATGTGTAAGTTACTGCGTAGTTACCATCTGCGTCAAGTTCAAGTTTATCACCTTTCGCTGCAGTCAAGAATGCGCGAGGTGCATTATTATGAACATAATCACCACTAGAACCACTTTGTCTTGCTACGATACCGCTTTGTGTAACAATGGCTGTAATATAAGCATTTTTCTCGATTGAACGACCTTTCACTTCAACACTCAATTCACGAGTTTCAGCATTATATGAACGGCTAAGTTCAATTGTTGCAAGACCTGGTTCATTCAATGTTCCTTCAAGGATTGCTTTAGTTGCATAACCTGGGTGCCAAATAAGTTCTTCTACTCCCATACCATAATCAACTTCTGTACGGTTGATATTACATTGTGGAGCTGCATTCACATAAAGAGCATTTGCAATTGACAAACTTTGATTCAATGTAAATTGATCAGTACCATAAGTATGATGTGCTACCCATACTGCTGCATTTGGATTTGTCATTTTCGCAATAGCTTCTGCCATTGCTTTTGAACCACCAGGACAGTTTGGACAATCTTGACCTGTAAATTGTTCAATATAAGTACAATTACGTGAAACTGTTTCACTATAAACGCGCAATGATTTTTTTACTGTATTATCAGATTCACGATCTTCTGTAACACCAGATTCCGATACTGAAACCACAGCCTCAATATTACCACCTGCATTAGGAGCCGAAATAACAGGCAATGTTACAATAGCCGATTGTCCATTCATCAATTGCTCTGACACTGTAGCCGAAACCGAGGCACCACCAATTGTACATTTCACCTCTACTGAACCTGTTTGTTTGATACCTGCATTACGCACTTCACAAGTCACATTTACCGACTCTCCAGCACTAACACTTTTTGGCATTGTCACACATTCCACTACAAGGTCATGTTGTTTTTCATCTTTATAATCGCCACCTGCAACGATAGCTTGGATCGACCACAAAGCTTTACCTGCAGCTTTGCTCAACAATTGCCATGAACCATCGATGCAAATCCATTCTGTTTTGTGTGCTTTACTTGCACTTTCTGCTGCCAAAACAGATCCACCTACACCTGTAACTGTATAACCAATATAGATATCTTGATTATTCAATTTAATAGGTTCGTCGAACAACACATATTGCCAACCACCTTGTTTATACGTAAATTCTTTGATGTATGTTGGATTTTCATAGTCATCACCAGCCCAAACTGTTGCATTTGTTACTTCATCACCAATATAAGCACGAATACCAATAATTTCTTTACCTTTTTCAAGCAAATCCATACCATCCAACATAGATGCTGCCGAATATGTATGGTTTCTACCATCTGCAATACCCATTACATAACCATGCATACCAGACTGCTTACAATTACCAAAAAGATAAACTTCTTTGCTATCTTTTTCTGATGGCTTATCAATAACATCACAAGCCGTAAATACTACCAAGCCCAAAACTAAAGCAAATGTTGCTTTGAACAAATTTTTCAAATTCATAAAAATTCAAGATTTTAAGTTATTAGATAAAAGATTAAAAGGTTAACTACCAAGGTGCAAAGTTAGCAATTGTTTTTCAAAAACACACTAACTCATAACAATTTTAATTTATTTTAACATAATTGCTGCTCGATATACTGTATTTTCTGTAACCGGACACAACGAGAAATATCCCCTTTTAAACCTATTATTTTCTATTTCAATAGGATTTTCTTCCGTTTGAATAGTATGGTCTCGCAACAATTGTCTTGGTGGCAAGTGGTCTATCGTAAACACTCCTTTTACCCCTTTTTCCACACATCTATCATATATAACGCGAGCAACCATACCCATAGTCATACGCAAATTAAACTCAACAACTGGGTCAATACGATAAGTTCCCTCCTCTTCATATACAAACATATCAACTCCCACAAATCCAGTATATGTTTTCGCCACTCTTTCTCGCAAAAAATTCGCCAATTCATCGCGAATCCAACGCAAATAATCTACCGAAACATATTTCGTCAACTCCGCCTCAATATCTTCATTCGACCAAAGATAATTTCCTCTATAAATACCACTGCCCTCGGTAAAAAACAACGAATATCCAGCGAATGTCACATCTCCACGTCCCACCTTGAATTCCATAGCAAAATCTTGAACTCGGCCATATGCCTTTTCACCCATCACCGAGCCCTGTTTCTCAATTATTCGCTTACACCATCCCGAAAGACTTGGAGTCAATGCACCCGACGACCAAAACACGCCCTTTCCACTTCCGCTCCATGGAGCTTTGAATACCACCTCTGGATGTTTCGACGCAAAAGCATTAACCTCTGCCGATGTTTTCAACTCTACCGCTGCTTGTGGCAA
>JAZLEE010000022.1:0-24208 GCA_045615085.1 Candidatus Aphodosoma sp.
AGCAACTTTAGCTTTTGCAGTTTTATTGCCAAGTTCGTTTACGTAGAAGAGATTGATATCGTTACCTTCTTTTACGATGAACATATCTTTAGCAGGAGTAGAGAAAGCAGGAGTAGCGATTTTCTTTTCGAGACCCATTTCGCTTACCCAACCGATTTCGCCACCGTTAGCTGCATTTTGGAGAAGAGAGTGAACTTTTGCCAATTCAGCGAAGCTTGCGCCTTTTTTTACTTCAGCCATGATGCTATCAGCCAATGCTTGAGTAGCTTCTGCTGTTTCGCGACGGAGGTACATATTGCTAAGGTTAACAGAGTCAACAGAAGCGATGTTGTTTTCAACGATGCGAGCCATTTTGTATGTATTGTTAACGAAGATAGGACCCATAACGTCGCCAGCTTTGCCAGAGAAAGCAAATTCTTGGAAGTCAGCATCGATTTGTTCTTTAACCAAGTTTTCGCCACGATATTGAACGTCTGAGTTAGAGTTTACCATTGCAGCGATATCTTCAGTTGTAGTGAATTCTGCTTTGAGGTCGTTGATCCATTTTTCAACTTCAGCAAAGTCGGCTGTAGAAGGTTTGATATCAACAACGATGTATTTAACGTCAGCTGATTGTTTTTGTTTGAATTGTTCTTTTTTCTTATTATAAAGAGCTTTGATTTCTGCATCAGACACGTTGATTGTAGAGTCAGCAATAGCGAAATAGTTTTTCATTGCATAAACAGCGTCAGCAGAAACTTTTGCGTTTTCGTAAGCATATTTAGCTTCCAAAGGGTTTACAACCAAAGCAGCGTTGAGCAAGTTAGTGTATTTTTCTTGTAGGCGGTTTACTTTGATTGCGTGTTCCCAATAGCGCCAGTAGTTGCGGTAGAGGCGGAGTTGCTCGTAAGGGATGTTTTGAGCAGCTTCTTCGCTATCGATAGTTGCGATGAATTGTTTAACATTGTTAACGTCGAATTGACCATTTTCGTTGAAGAACATTTGGTTACCCATCATCATTGGGCTGATGTTGTTACCAACGATCATGTCAGCTAATTCGTTTTTAGTAACAGTCATACCGATGTTGGCGCATTCGTCACCAACAACTTTTTCTGTTACAGTGCTTTCCCATACCATTTGGCGGATTTGCTCTGTCATTTCGTCGTTAATGTTATTGCCATATTGCAATTTAACTACATCATTGAATTGGTCCATTTTTTCTGCGTAATTGCGAATTTTCACTTTATCGCCATTGATAACAGCCACGTTAGCGCTGTTTTCTTGGAAATAAGTTGAACCTGAATTAACTAAGTCTCCGACGATGAAGACTACCAAAGCCAAACCTACTACAATCAAGAGTAGGAGTCCTTTACTTCTGATTTTTTCTAATGTTGCCATTTTTTACTTGTATTATTTGTTTTTTATTTTGTTTTTTGTTATTTGTGTATATTGTTGATATATAGTGCAATAAGTGTAAAATATGGCATATTTTTGCCTTATTTTACACGTTAATATTACGAAATGCGAATTTACAAAAAAAAGTTTATATATACGAAATTTTTTGTAATAAAATTATAATTTACTGTAATTTAGGTATTTAGCTTTTTGTGTTTATGGTTAATTTTACTAAATCAATGCGGTTGTTGTGGGCTTGAATGACCTTGAATGTATAGTTTTCGATTTGTATAGTATCGTTGAGTTTTGGGAATTTTTGGTAGTGATGTAGTATGTATCCAGCAATTGTAACGTAGTTTTCGGATTCGGGGAAATTGATGTCGAATTTGGCATTGGCGGTATCAATTTCGAGTCGGCCAGATAGCATGTATTCATTGTCGGTAATTTGTCGCGCTACCCATTCGCGATTGTCGTGTTCGTCTTCGATTTCGCCAAAGATTTCTTCCATAATATCTTCGAGTGTGATAATACCTGCGGTGCCACCAAATTCGTCAACAACTACGGCAATGCTCTTTTTTTCTTGCATGAAAATGTCCATTAGTTTGTTGGCGGCCATAGTTTCTGGCACGATAGGAAGAGGACGTATTTGTTTTTTCCAATCTTCTGGATTTTTGAATAAGTCGTTAGAGTGGAAATACCCAATGATATTGTCGATAGAGTCGCGATAGATGAGGATTTTGGAATATCCGGTATTGGTGAAAGTGTTGCGTAGGTCTATCAAACTTGTGCTTTCTTCGGGTAGTGCTGTGATTTCGGTGCGAGGGATAGCACAATCGCGGAGTTTTACTTCTGAGAAATCGAGAGCATTTTGGAATATACGTACATCGTGTTCGATTTCCTCTTGACTATCAGAACCTTCGATAGATTCGTTGATAAGATAGTCGAGGTCGACCTTGCTTAGTTCGTGAGTTTCGTTTTGAGGATTGTAGAGCTTGAGTAGGCGAAGAATGTTTTTAGAGAGGAAAGTAGTGAATATTGTGATAGGATAGAGTAATATATATATAATGTATATAAAAGGCGAAAAGATGTTGAGCCATACGTTAGGATTTGATTTGAAAATGATTTTAGGGATGAATTCGCCAGTGAAAAGTACGATGATTGTGGCAATGATGGTTTGTATAATCATTATGATGAAATCGGAAGCAACGATGTATTGCTGTATGATTCCTGTGAGTAGGTTGGCCATTTGGATACTGTAGACAACGAGGGCTATGTTGTTGCCTACTAGCATTGTAGATATATATTGCTCGCTATGATGATAGAAAAAATCTATTATCTTAGATGTAAGAGAATTAGATTTTTTGTCAATCTCGAAGCGGAGTTTGTTGGAAGAAACGAACGCAATCTCCATTCCTGAGAATAGAGCAGAGAATATGAGAGATATGGCTATAGCCCAATAGTTAACCATTTTTTTAGTTAGGAGTTAGGAGTTAGGAGTGCTTGTTATTTGCATATTCCTAATTAGGGTGATATTTTAGTTAATTTAATTTATTCTTCGATAGGGATTGTGCCTTTAGGTTGGCGTATGCTGTAGCGCGAGAAGGTTTGATTGGATTCGAACCCTACGCCGTGTATTTTTCTGTCTTTTTGGATGATAGTTATTGCAGAGTCGCTATATACGCGCTCTTCTTTTTGGCTCCAATAGAGTTCGTTGGTGTAGAACTCCTCTTTGCTAAGGTTTGTGGCTTCGACGTTGTCGTTAAGGCGCCAAAGTTCTTGTTTGCTATAATATATGGCTTTGTTGCATTCTACTTGAGCATCGATATTGTAGTTTTCGTCAAAGCGTTCGAAACGAAGGCCTTGGGGGAAATCCCAATAGGGAGTGTCGGCTTTTTCGTAGACATACCATTCGGAGGTGATGATTCTATAACGAATTATGCCAGAGTCGGATACGATGGTTGTGATAGAGTCGGCGTATACTTGTGCAGTGGTTTTTATGTCGACGATAGAAGATGTCATTTCGTGTTTGGCTTGGCACGAAGCGAATAAAAATAGTGCAGCAATCGCAAATATTGCGATTGCTACACTTTTGTTTTTTGATATGTAAAATTTGTTGTTCAAATCTTATCTATTATTTGCTACGAACAGTTGTTGTTTCGCCAACCCAACCGCCTACGTAGTATGATTTGCCTTCTTCGATGTCAGGGTGCATGAAGACTTCTTCTTTTGAAGGGAAGTATACTGAATATGAGCGGATTTGTTTGTTTGCTTGTTCGATCATATCTTCTGTTGGTTCAACAGATTTAGCTTTGATGAATTGGTCGACAGCAGCCCAGAAGATAGATTTTTGCAAAGTTGGGTCGTCAGAAACTTTAGCTTGAGTATAAACGATACCTAACAAGATGTGTGGTTGACCTTGTGCAGGGTTTTTAGCCAAAGATTCTTTGCAATATTTGCGAACGTTTGCATATTCACCTTTTTTGTAGTAAACTTGAGCGATGCGGAACAAGTTGTCGGCAATATCAATATCTTCAGTTGCAAGATTTACGGCTTCTTGATAGTATTCGATAGCTTTGTTGAGGTCGCCTTTCACGTAAGACATATTGCCAAGACCAGTTGCAGCTTCGGCAGAAGGAGAGATGCGGTGAGCATATTCTGCTGCTTTGTAGTAAGCTTCGTGTTCGATACATTTGAGGCGTTTGAAGAGTTTCATTACACCTTCGAGGTATTTGAGGTCGGTGCTATTGTTTTCTACGTTAGGTAAGAAGATTTCGTTCATTTTTGCACAATCGGCAACACCAGAAGCAGCGAAGAGAACGTCAACTGCAGATTTTACATTTGCGTAGCCTTCAGCATCTTTGAGGTCGGCATTTTGGCTGTTAGTAGACAAGATAGCATCAGCAAAAGTGTAGTCGCCAATGAATTGTTCAGCCAAAGTTTTGTCGGCTTTGTAGAGGTTGGCAGAAGAGAATACGAAGAGTTGTAATTCACTAGCAGAAGCAGCGTTGCCCAATCCGTGGATAGCTTCTTTGATCCATGGGTAGATAGTGGCATTGTCGTCTGGGAAGTATTTGTTGTGTTTAGTTGCTTTGTCGGCAAGAATTGCAGGACGAGGAGTTTTTGGGTCGTTGCCGTAGTATTGAATACGGTCGTCATACAATTTCATCAATTGAGCGAAAGCAGCTTGGAATTCTTCTTGAGTTGTTGCTTGTTTGATTTTCCATTCAAGAATTCTAACACCAAGTGAGTAGATGTTTTTAGATGCAGTAGGGCATTCAGTGTAAACTTTCATCCAAGGCTCATAGGCATCGGCATAGTTTTTTACTTTAGCATACTCAGTGAAGAGAGAAAGGTTTACTTTACAATCTTCTGTCATTTGAGCTGCGATGTTGCTTGCGAAGAAGATAGCGAGCAAAAGAGCTGTTAATTTCAAAGATTTCATAGTTTATTAATATTTAGTTGTTAATTATTAGTATTCGATTGTGGGTTATCTGACTTTGGCTTTGATGAACCAGGTTTCGTTGAGTGCGAAGTTTAGTCCGAATTTAATATAATTTTCTTTTAATGTAGCAGCCATTCCTCCGATGTTGCCATATTCGAAATTGACGTTGATGACAGTTTTTGATGTTCTTAGTGGTAGTCCGACGCCACATGTGATTGAAAATTCAGATGCTTGTATGCCATTAACTGTAGCGTATGAATTGCGATAGTTTGCACCTAAGCGCCAAGCCATTCGGTCGATATAGTCGCGACCACGAGGGTTGTGTATGTATTCGGCACCGAGAGCGATTTTCATGCGATTGGCGAGAGTGTCGCGTTTGCCGTAATAGAGAGCTTTGCTATACTCTTGTAGGGTGAAGTCGGCACCAAAAGTGAGACGGTCGTCGTAGGTGTAAGTGAAACCACCTCCGTAGAGTGATGGCATTTCGAATAACTCGGATGAATTGATTTTTATGGTGTCGGTTCCTGTTGTGGTTTGTTCGAATGTGCCATTCATTCCAGAGCAGAATTCGTAGATAGCACCGATTGTGAATTTGTGTTTATCTCCTATTGTTTCGTGATATTGCAAACCAAAACGAGTGTTGAAACTGCGGATGAATAGGTTGGATTGCATTATGGTGTTGGTAGTAGATAATTCTGATGTAGAATAGCTTACGGCTTTGAAGTGGTTGATATTGCCAAACATGTAGTAGCCGTTGACACCGAGTGCTAGATGGTCGGCAATGTCGAATGAGAGACCTAAATAGACTTGGCTAATGCCACCAGTGCCGTAATAGGTTTTGTCGTATACATTATACTCGTCTTCGAATGGTATAAGTAGCGAATCGGTGTAGTTGTAGTTGTATCCAACGTATGAAAACGGAATCAAACCAGCTGATAGGCCCATCCATTTAGTAATAGGTGATTGTAGGGCTATGTAGTCGAGGTTGCCTGTGAAAGTGGTATTTTGAGAATTTCCACTTCTGAAGTTGGAGAGTAATCCAGAAACACCCATCTCGAATATAAAAGATGTAGAGTCGATGCTACTATATGAGGCTGGGTTGGCTGAATTGATTGAGTTTTTGGTTCTTAGACCAATTGAAGTGCCACCCATGGCTTGAGAACGAGAGAAGCAATCGTCTTCTAATTGTCCATAACCATATCGAGTGTATGGCGAATTGGTGCTGTTTTGTGCAATCATCACCACTGATAAGATTAATACGAGTAGTATAGCTATTTTTCTGTTCATCTTACTTTGTTAGATATATAATTTGCAATAAAGTTTAATCCGATGGGTACGAGTAGAGGTTCGTGGGTAACTGGGAGTGTGGTGTTAGAGGTGAGGAGTTGAGACTCGATGTTTTCTACTAGCGTAAACAAACCTCCAGTTAGTATTACCTTTAGGTCGTTGTATTCTTTGGAATAACGATTTATATAGCCATTTATTTCGTTGACTACGCCCCAATATGCACCATTCCAGATTGCGGTTCGTGTGGTTTCGCCGAGTGGTGAGTTGGGATCACAAGCATCGTTGAGAGTACATTGCGGTAGGGCTGCGGTGAAATGATGCATTGCATCGAGTCGCATTTGTAGGCCTGGGGCAATGTTGCCACCAATGAAGTGTCCGTCAACGAGTAGGTCGTAGGTGTTGCAAGTGCCACAGTCGATGACTAGATAATTGCCTTCGCCATCGATGGCATATGCTCCAGCTAAAGCTGCTATACGATCCTTGCCTAGTGTGGCAGGAGTGAGGTAGTCGATAGCGAATGGTAGTGGAGATAGGTATGAAAGTAGGTGATATTTTATACCTATTTCATCCAATATTTGTGCAACTCGCCCCTCTTCGTTAGCATTGACCGATGATATGATGGCAATTTTGAAAGAGTTGTATTTGATTGAGAGATTTGTGATGTCTTCTTTTGTAATGGGTTCAAATACAATGTGTTCGACGAGTTGTGTTTCGTCGAAAATAGCCACTTTGGTTCTTGTGTTGCCTATGTCAATCGTCAGTACCATTGGAATACGTACAATAATTTGCAAAGATACGAAAAAAATACTGAAACTACAAGAGTTGTATCTAAATTTGTGGAATTAGTGTGAATTTGTGGGAAATTCTTTTTGAGAGAAATTAATTTTCTTTTGTTTGTAGGAGGGGAATGTTGTGGAGATACGAGTTATGATATGTTTATAGTATATTTATCCTATATTGATAGTTGGGTGAAATAATGGCTTTGTATTAGTTGAGTTGTGGGTGGTGATAGTCAAGGTGGTATTATGTGTTGATTTTGGGATTAGGGATGATGTCTGTTGTGTGTGGAAAAAGTGAATTTTTGGTATATTTGTGGGATTTTTCACCACTTGTTGTAAATTTTGATTTAATCATTTGAATATCAGTGGTTTGTGTTGTGATGGTGTGCTTTGTGATTGTGTTGTTTAAGTTGTTGATAATGAGTGTTAGTAACTTGTTAATAACTTTATTGGTGGGGAATAGTGGTGGAATGAAATTTTTTTCGTAACTTTACATCGTAATTTGAAGGAGTGGCTATTGTGGGATGGTTGAACGTTTAAAATATTGAATATGAAAACATTTCTTGGAAAAATAGATGCTAAGTTGGATGCTAAGGGTCGTGTATTTGTGCCTTCGGTGTTCAGAAAAGTGCTTTCGGAAGAGGAAAGAGAGCGCATTGTGGTGCGTATGGAGGCGGATGAGAAGTATCTTTTGGTGTATCCAGAGAGTGTGTGGAATAGACAGGTGGTAGAGTTGCAGTCGAAGTTGAATGAATGGGATCCGGAGGATCAGATGTTGTTGATGCAATTTGTAGGTGATGCTGAGGTGTTGGAGTTTGATGCTCAGGGTCGTGTGTTGTTGCCTAAAAGATTGCAGGTGAGAATGGGATTGGAGAGTGAGATAGTTTTTGTGGGTATGGTTGATAGAATTGCGATGTGGAATAAATCTGTGTATGAAGAACAGTTTGCTGTGAAATCGAAATTGAGTGATAGATTGAAACAATTAGGAAGTAAATGAGATGTGTGAGATGGTGGGTGATTAAATTATGAATTATAAATTTAAATTGTAGATTATGAATTGTGAATATCATGTTCCGGTTATGTTGGAGGAGTGTTTGGAGGGGTTGAATATTAAACCAAATGGAGTTTATGTGGATTTGACTTTTGGTGGTGGCGGTCACTCGCGTGCAATATTGGCTCGATTGGGAGAAGATGGTCATTTGTATTCTTTTGATCAAGATTTGGATGCAATGAAAAATGCGTTTGATGATGAGCGATTTACGTTTGTGAGAAGTAATTTTAGATATTTGAAAAACTTTTTGCGATATTATGGAGTGGAGAAGGTGGATGGTATATTGGCTGACCTTGGTGTTAGTTCGCATCACTTGGATGATGAAACTAGGGGGTTTTCGTTTAGATTTGAAGGTCAGTTGGATATGCGTATGAATACGGCGGCGGGTAGAACTGCTGCGGATGTGTTGAATGAGTATAGTGAAGAGGAATTGGCGAATGTATTTTATTTTTATGGTGAATTGCAGCAAGCGAGAAAATTGGCCAAAGCAATAGTGAAGGCGAGGGGAGAAGAAGAATTTGCGGATATAGCAAGGTTTATGGATGTGGTGAAGCCGTTTTTTAAGCACGAGCGTGAGAAGAAGGATTTGGCTAAGGTGTTTCAAGCATTGCGTATTGAGGTGAATAGAGAGATGGATGTGTTGAAAGAGATGTTGGCTCAGGTGTCGGATGTGTTGGCGGATGATGGTCGATTGGTGGTGATGACATATCACTCGTTGGAAGATAGATTGGTGAAAAACTTTATAAAAACGGGTAACTGTGAGGGTAAGCAAGAGAAGGATTTTTATGGACGTGTGATTGCTCCGTTGAAGGCGGTGAATACGAAGGTAATAGTAGCCTCGGAGGAAGAAGTGGAACGAAATCCAAGGGCACGTTCGGCAAAATTGAGAATTGGGGAGAAATGTTGATAAGATAACGTATTGATCTAAATAGAGAATAGTATGGATTTGTTTAAGTTTAAAAATAAAACAAGCGGTGTTTCTAAGTCTACGACTATCGATAATGCTGAGGGGAAGGTGAGTGTTGTGACGATGATGAGGGAGTTTGTGGCGGGGGATATATTGCTAAAGGAGACGATACAAAAGCAGTTTTTGTTTGTTTTATTGTTGGTCGTTTTGTCGCTTGTTTATGTTAATAATAGATTCTTGTATGAGCGACAATTGCGAGAATTGAATAAATTGAAGATAGAGGTGGATGATATGCATTATAGATCGTTGGTGGCATCGAAAGAGTTGAAGCAAGCGGGTCGTCGTACGATGATATTGAAGGCTTTGAGAGAACGGGGTAGTAATTTGGAAGAAGCAACAGAACCAATAGTTATTATTAAGGATTAGAAAAAAACGATTAAAAGAAAAAGAGTATGGCATTGCGAAAGTCGATAGTAAATAGATTTACGATAGTTTATTTTGTGATAGTGGCGTTGTTTGCTATCGCGGTGTTTCGTATGGGGTGGATTATGACAGTGGAGCGTGGAGCTTGGTTGGCTGAGGCTAAGAAGTTGGATAAGAAAGAGAGAGAAATCGATCCAGAGCGTGGAAATTTGTATGCGGCGGATGGTAGTTTGGTTACGGCGACATTACCATACTATGCCTTATATATGGATTTGAATGTAGATGCTTTGGGAACGAAAAAAGGTAAAGAACGTTTTGAGAAAAATATAGATTCGTTGTGTATTTGTTTGTCTCAAAAATTTAAGGATAAGAGTCCGGCAGAATATAAGAGTATGATAAATAAAGCGAGAGCGGAAAAGAATCGTAATTTGCGACTATACCCAGGTTTGGTGTCGTATGTAGATATGAAGGAGGTGAAACAGTTCCCTTTGTTTAGATATGGACGAGTGCAGAGTGGACTTATTTGTAAAGAATCGTCGAATAGAGAGAATTTGTATGGGTCATTGGCTCGACGTACGTTGGGGGATACATATGGTAGTAGCGGTAAAGGTCAATATGGATTGGAGTTGTATTATGACTCGTTGTTGGCCGGTGAGAAAGGTATTGCTCGAGGTCATTTGATTGGTCGAGGACATTGGGTTGAAGTGCCTAAAAAAGAGGCTATTCGAGGAGCGGATATATATACAACACTTGACATTGAGATGCAAGATATATGCGAGACGGCAATGCGTGATAAGTTGGAGGTTATAAAGGCGAAAAATGCTTGTGTAGTGCTGATGGAGGTGAAGACTGGTGAGATAAAAGCAATGGTGAATCTTGAGCGCGCAAATGATGGATCATATTTTGAGGGACGTAATATGGCGGTGGCTGATTTGTCTGAGCCGGGTTCTACGTTCAAAACGATGAGTTTGATGGTGGCATTGGATCATGGTGTTTGTGATACATCTGATGTGTTGAATATTAACAATGGTGTTTGGATGTTTCACAAAAGTAAAATGACCGACCATAACTGGCATAAAGGAGGTTATGATTCGTTGTCGATAGCAGGAGTGTTGGCTCAGTCAAGCAATGTAGGTGTGAGTCGTGTTATTGATGAGTATTACAAAGATAAGCCGATGGAATTTATCAATGCGGTATTGGCTACAGGGTTTGCAGAACAGTTGGATTTTGGTGTACCGGGTACGGCTCGTCCGATGATACCAACACCTAAAAGCAAAAGCTGGAGTGGTTTGACTCTCCCTTGGATGTCGATTGGTTATGCAACACAAGTGCCACCTATATATACATTGAATTTCTACAATGCTATTGCCAACGGAGGCAAAATGATGCGTCCTTATTTGGTACGAGAGATAAAACGTGATGGTCAAGTGTTGTTGCGTAACAAACCAGAAGTGATGAAATCAAGCATTTGCAAAGCGTCGACATTGAAGAAGGTGCAAGGAATGCTGGAAGGCGTAGTTGAATATGGTACAGCAAAATCGATAAAATCGAAACAATTTGGCATAGCAGGTAAAACGGGTACGGCTCAATTAGGTTATGGTCAAGGCGGAGTGACTCGTCACCAAGTGTCGTTTTGTGGATATTTCCCAGCCGACAATCCGATGTATTCATGTATCGTAGTAGTGAAAGAACCTCAAATGCAACCTGCCGCAGCATTTATGTGTGGCGAGGTGTTCAAAAAGGTAGCCGAACGCATATATGCCAAGGAGACTAATATGCATCTTGACGATTTGGAATGCTGGCAAGCCGATTCATTGCACGCATATAACTTGCCACGAGTGAAAGCCGGATCGCGCGAGATTGTTGAAAAGGCAATGAATAATTTAGATATAGACTATCAGCGTAGCAAAGCTGATTGGATAACGTTGGATGAATCGGAAGATGAAGCTGAACTTGTAGCAGATATGCGTCCTATAGTTGATGAATTGGTGCCAAATGTGATAGGTATGGGGGCAACAGATGCTGTTTATCTAATGGAAAGTTGCGGCTTGTATGTGCAATTACAAGGTAAAGGACGAGTAGTAGCACAATCCATTCCAAACGGACAAAAAGCAGTGAAGGGTAGTACCGTGGTATTGCGCCTTAAATAACAAAGAAATCAATAAATTCATAATATGCAATTATCAGAAATCGTAAAAGGAGTTGAGTTGGCAAGTATAATCTTGTCTGACATCGACGTAAAGAATATTCAGTTCGATTCCCGCAAAGTAGAGGCAGGTAGTATGTTTGTAGCCACACGCGGCACAGCAGTTGACGGACATACATATATTACCAAAGCCGTAGAAGCAGGAGCAATAGTTGTAGTATGCGAAGAGATGCCAGCCGAAAAGTCGGCAGATGTGATTTATCTCCGAGTAGAAGATAGTGCAGAGGCAATGGGGCGCATGGCAAGCAACTATTATGGTCGCCCATCAGAGAAACTCACCCTCGTAGGCGTAACAGGCACAAATGGCAAAACCACAATTGCCACACTCCTCTATCAATTACACCGCGCAATGGGTTATAAAGTAGGATTATTGTCAACCGTATGCAACTATGTCGACGACCGTGCAGTAGAATCTACCCACACCACTCCCGACGCATTGGCGCTTAATGCCCTTTTGGCCGAAATGGTCGAAGTAGGATGCCAATATGCATTCATGGAAGTAAGTTCACACTCAGTTGATCAACGCCGTATAGCTGGACTACGTTTCGTAGGTGGTATCTTCACCAATCTCACACGCGACCACATCGACTATCACAAGACATTCGACAACTATCTCCGTGCTAAAAAACGTTTCTTCGATGAATTGCCCAAAGAAGCCTTTGCCATAGTCAACACCGATGACAAAAACGGTATGATAATGTTGCAAAATACTCGTGCTCAACGCAAAGGCTATAGCGTAAGAGGCTTGTCGGATTTCACTGCTCGCATACTCGAAAATTCGTTTGATGGCATGTTGCTCAACGTGTGCGACCGCGAAGTGTTTATGCCATTCGTAGGTCGATTCAATGCCTACAATCTTGTGGCAGTATATGGTGCAGCAGTGATGCTTGGAGCTGATGCCGAAGAGGTACTTCGTATCCTCTCAATGTCGAAAGCCGTATCTGGTCGATTCGAAACAGTGAAAATGCAAAAAGGCTTCACCGCAATCGTCGATTATGCCCACACCCCCGATGCTTTGACCAACGTAATCGACACCATCAACGACATCCGTGACGGCCGTGGCGAATTGATTACCGTGGTAGGTTGTGGCGGCAATCGCGACAAAGGCAAACGTCCAATGATGGCGCGCGAGGCAGTGAAGGGTAGCAACCGTGTGATATTCACCAGCGACAATCCTCGTCACGAAGACCCACAAGCCATTCTCGACGATATGACAGCCGAATTGACACAAGACGAAATGCGCAACGTATTGGTTATTGTCGACCGTCGTCAAGCCATCCGCACTGCATGCCAACTCGCACAATCTGGCGACGTAGTGCTCGTAGCAGGCAAAGGTCACGAAAACTACCAAATCATTGGCGACGTAAAACACCATTTCGACGACCGCGAAGAACTTGCAGCAGCCAACTAAACCAATACCCACTCACAGTGTGTATTTGTTGTCCAAATTTAGCCTTGAACAACAGCAACCTTCAAGCAACCTTCAAGCAAGAAAACATTCACACACTCACAGTGTGTATTTAACCACAAAAAATAACACGCAAATCATATAAATTATGTTCTACTATCTCTTTAATTTTTTAGATAAAACGTTCGACCTACCAGGTGCAGGTATGTTCAACTTCATCTCGTTCCGTGCAGGCTTGGCGTTTATGACCGCATTGATATTTTCTACGCTCGTGGGTAAGAAAATTATCGACAAACTCCAACAACTCCAAATCGGCGAAACCATTCGTGACCTTGATCTCGAAGGCCAAATGAGCAAAAAAGGCACTCCAACCATGGGTGGCATCATCATCCTCCTCTCAATTTTGGTTGCAAACCTCTGCTTTGGTATGTTGCACAACGTCTATATGATACTCATGCTCATCACCACTATTTGGTTAGGTGCATTAGGCTTTGCCGACGACTATATCAAAGTATTCCGTAAAAACAAAGATGGGCTACATGGCAAATTCAAAATCGTAGGACAAGTCGGCATCGGTCTCATCGTAGGTCTCACCTTATATCTTAGCCCTAATGCAGTTATTCGTGAGAATGTGACAAAAGATTTCGACCGCGAAACTTACACCGAGGTAGTAGAATATAGTTCACAAGAGATAAAATCTACACAAACAACCATTCCATTCTTCAAAAACAACAACCTCGACTATGCCGACCTCTTCTCATGGGCAGGCGAGCACAAACAAATGCTTGGTTGGATATTTTTCGTGTTGATGACCATATTTGTAGTTACAGCCGTGTCGAATGGAGCCAATCTCACCGACGGTCTCGATGGTCTCGCCACAGGTACATCGGCTATTCAAGGGGTAGCATTAGGTATTTTAGCATATGTATCAAGTAACGTCAACTATGCTGGCTATCTTAATATAATGTATATCCCAGGCGCAGGCGAATTGGTAATTTTTGCTGCTGCCTTCATCGGTGCAACTATCGGATTCCTTTGGTTTAATAGTTATCCAGCGCAAGTATTCATGGGCGACACAGGTTCATTAGCCCTTGGTGGTATCATTGCCGTATTTGCCATTGCCATCCACAAAGAGTTGTTGATTCCAATCCTCAGTGGTATCTTCTTGGTAGAGAATCTCTCGGTAATTATGCAAACAGCCTACTTCAAATATACCAAAAAGAAAACAGGCGTTGGCCGACGCATATTCAAAATGTCGCCATTGCATCACCACTTCCAAAAAGCAGGCAATGCTGGTATCGATGCCATATTCCAATACCCACTCAAACCACTGCCTGAATCAAAAATCACAGTGCGTTTCTGGCTTGTAGGCATCATGCTCGCAGTGTTGACAATCATAACCCTAAAAATACGATAATCTACAATAAGGCTACTCACTACTAAACATCTAAGTATATGAGAATAGTAATATTAGGAGCAGGCGAAAGTGGCGTAGGTAGCGCCATCCTTGCACAAGCAAAAGGTTTCGACGTGTTTGTATCTGATATGTCGGCAATCAAACCAAAATATAAAGAAGAGTTAGAGCGTCGTGGTATCCCTTACGAAGAGTTGCAACACACCGAGGCGTTGATACTCAATGCCGACGAGGTAATCAAATCTCCTGGCATACCCGAAAAAGCCCCAATGATTAAGGCACTACGCGCACAAGGCACTCCAATCGTCAGCGAAATCGAGTTTGCCGCTCGCTACACCGATGCCAAAACCATCTGCATCACAGGTAGCAATGGCAAGACCACTACCACAATGCTCACTTACCACATTCTCTGTGAGGCTGGTTATAACGTAGGTTTGGCGGGCAACGTAGGTCGCAGTTTTGCTTGGCAAGTGGCAGAGCAATCGTTCGACTACTATGTTATCGAACTCTCAAGTTTCCAACTCGATGGTATGTATGATTTTCGTGCCGATGTAGCAATATTGCTCAACATCACGCCAGACCACCTCGACCGCTACGAATATAAATTCCAAAACTATATCGACTCTAAATTCCGCATTTTGCAGAATATGACCAAGGCACAAACCTTTGTATATTGGAGCGAAGACCCAGTAGTGAAGGCCGAAATCGAAAAACGCACATTGGCGATGTCGCAAGCCCCATTCGACATAACACAAAAAGAAGGAAATATAGCATGGATTGAAAACGAACAACTTATTATAAACTTCGAAAACGAACCACTCTCAATGGACACAAACGATATAACAATTAAAGGAACACACAATATGTACAACTCAATGGCAGCTGCTGTAGCAGCAAACGTAATGGGCGTACGCAACGAAACAATCCGTCGCTCGCTCGCAACATTCCAAGGCGTAGAACACCGTTTGGAATATGTAGCAACAATTCGTGGTGTTCGTTATGTTAATGATTCAAAAGCAACCAATGTCAACTCATGTTGGTATGCATTGCAAAGCATGAAAACTCCAGTAGTTCTCATTCTTGGTGGCACCGACAAAGGCAATGACTATAGCGAAATAGCATCGCTCGTACGCGAAAAAGTACATACTCTCATCTTCATGGGTCTCGACAATACGAAGTTGAACGAATTTTTCACTCTCAACTCTAATTGCAAAATCATAGATACAAATAATCTTGCCGATGCAGTGCAAGCTGCCTACGACGTGGCTCAAAAAGGCGACACAGTGTTGCTCTCTCCATGTTGTGCAAGTTTCGACCTATTCAAAAACTACGAAGACCGTGGCGAGCAATTCAAAGCAGCCGTAAAACAACTATAATCAACAAACATCTATTATTGAAAATAACCAAAAGAGTAATCATATGAATAAATTTTTAGCAAAAACATTGCAGGGCGATAGAGTAGTGTGGACGATATTTGCCTTATTCTTCTTCGTATCAATGGTGGAGATGTATAGTGCATCAATCAATTTGGTGTATAATAGTGCCTCTGTGATTGATCCGATATTGCGTCATGTCATGTTTTATGCAGTAGGTTTTGTGGGATTGCTGATTGTGCAGATTGTCGATTTCAAGATTATTCGTATGGCAGGCTACTTTGGGTTATTTTGTTCGTTAGCAATGTTGGTGTTTACTATGCTTGGTTTTGGTGTCGAACAAGCCAATGCAGCTCGTTGGATTGAGATTGGTGGATTTCAATTTCAACCATCAGAGTTTGCCAAATTGTCGTTGATTGTAGTGGTGGCTGATATTATTGAGCGTTTTCAAAATGAAGAGTTACAAGCTAAATACTATTGGTGGTTGGCTACTATTGTGATGGCTGTTTGTGGATTAATATTCCTCGAAAACTTCTCTACTGCAGCTCTTTTGTTTGCTGTTGTTATGTTGATGATGTGGATAGGTGAGATAAAAAGCAAAAGAATACTTGCAACACTTGGTGTTGTAGTTGGTTTTGTTGCTATAGTTTTGGTAATTGCGATGGTGATACCCGAAGATGTCTATTATCAGAGTGATAGCAAGGCTTTGAAACTCTTCGAGCGTGCCTACACTTGGGTTGCTCGTATCGAGAATTTTGCTGGCAATGATGCTGAGACTGTAAATAAATTCAAAATAACTGATAGTAACTATCAAGAAAACCATGCTCAGATGGCTATTGCTCGTGGTGGATTGGTGCCTCGTCCAGGTACAAGTGTCGAGAGTAACTATTTGCCCGAAGCCTTTTCCGATTTCATATTTGCCATCATTGTCGAAGAGTTGGGCGCTATTGTTGCCATATTGATTATACTTTTCTATTTAATGTTGTTGTTTAGAGCTGGCAAGGTGGCTCGACAGTCCGACTCGCTCTTTGCTGCAATATTGGTTATTGGCGTAACGATGATGATTGTGATGCAAGCATTTATCCATGTGGGTGTATCGGTGCATTTGGGACCTGTCACTGGTCAACCTTTGCCTTTGATTAGTCGTGGTGGTACATCTATACTTATCAATTGTATCTATTTTGGTTTGATTATAAACATTACGCGTTACATACAACAGCAACAGATGGTAATGCAAATGACACCTAAGAAAGAAGAGGCACCAACAAATGAATCACTCACAGAATCTGTTGTTGAAACTTCGAGCGAGTCAAACGTAGAAGAAATCAAAGAATTATAATCTAAAAACCTAAAAATATATGAGCAAGAAATATCTAATCAGTGGTGGTGGCACAGGTGGTCACATATTCCCAGCCGTCAGTATAGCCAACGAACTACGTCGTCAAGACCCCGATTGTGAAATCCTCTTCGTAGGTGCCGAAAACCGTATGGAGATGGAGCGTGTTCCTGCTGCAGGCTACGATATCGTAGGCCTCAAGGTCGAAGGTCTTGACCGTAAGAATCTATTCCGCAATATCAAAGTTGTATGGAATCTAATCTTCTCAATGCTCAAGGTGAGAGGTATTATCAAAGAGTTCAAACCCGACGTAGCAGTAGGTGTAGGTGGATATGCAAGTGGAGCAGCGCTAAAGGTGGCACAAATGATGGGCATACCAGTGGTGTTGCAAGAGCAGAATAGTTTTGCTGGTGTTACCAACAAAATGTTGGCAAAGGGAGCTGAGAAAATCTGTGTAGCCTACACCGGTATGGAACGTTTCTTCCCAGCCGATAAGATAGTGCTCACAGGCAATCCTGTTCGTCAAAATCTTTTGGCAGAAATCAATCGCAATGAGGCATACGAGTATTTCGGTCTAAATCCTAACAAACCAACCCTTATGGTGATGGGTGGTAGTCTTGGTGCTCGCACCATCAATCAAGCCATGATAGCAGGTCTCGAACGACTCAAATCATCGGGCATACAAGTCATTTGGCAAACTGGTAAGATATATTATCAAGATGCTCTTAAAGCCTACGAACCATATCGTTGCGATGAGATAAAGGTGACCGACTTCCTTTCGCGTATGGATTATGCTTATGCAGTAGCCGACCTCGTAGTGTCGCGTGCTGGTGCAAGTTCTATTTCCGAACTCTCGTTGCTTGGCAAACCATCTATCCTTGTTCCGTCGCCTAACGTAGCCGAAGACCACCAAACCCACAATGCTCGAGCATTGTCCGACAAAGGTGCCGCCATATTGGTGCGTGATGTAGAGGCGGTAGATATGTTGGTTAACACTGCACTTGAAACTATTGCATCGACAGAAAAACTACAATCACTTTCTGCTAATGTGCTCAAATTAGCATATCCAAATTCAGCCGAAAAGATAGTAAACGAAATCAAAAAAATGCATAAATAATGAATATCTCACAACTCTCAACTATATACTTCCTTGGAATTGGTGGCATCGGAATGAGTGCCATAGCGCGTTATTTCCACGCCAAAGGCTTCAAAGTTGCTGGCTACGACAGAACATCTACTGTTTTGACTCGCGAACTCGAATCCGAAGGCATAGCCGTAAACTATGTAGACGAGGTAGATGCTATTCCTACTGAGTTCTCTCATCCGTCAACATTGGTAGTCTATACACCTGCAATACCAGCCGACAACAAGCAATATTGTTATTTTGCCAATAATGGTTTTCGTATGATGAAGCGTGCTGCAATTCTTGGCGAAATCACACGTCTCGAACGCGGACTTTGCATCGCTGGCACACATGGCAAGACCACTACATCTACCATGACTGCCCACATTTTCAAGCAAAGTCATGTCGATTGCAATGCCTTTCTTGGCGGTATATCTAAGAATTATACAAGCAATCTTCTTTTGTCAGATAAGAGCGACTATGTAGTGATTGAGGCAGACGAATTCGACCGTTCGTTTCATCACCTATCGCCATATATGGCAGTCATCACATCAACCGATGCCGACCATCTCGATATTTATGGCACTCACGAGGCTTATCTCGAGAGTTTTGCCCACTTCACATCGCTTATTGTCGATGGAGGTTCGCTCTTTGTGAAGAAAGGCATTCAACTCGCTCCTCGCACATCCGACAAAGTGACTATTTACACCTATTCAGGTACCGAACAAGCCGATTTCTATGCCGACAATATTCGCCTTGGCGGAGGTCGATTGATATTCGATTTTGTCACTCCCGACGAGCGCATTGTCGATGTCGAACTTGGTGTGCCAGTGATGATAAATGTCGAGAATGCAGTTGCCGCTATGGCAGTTGCCTATTCTTGTGGCGTAGAGGCCGACGAGTTGCGTTCGGCTATGGCATCTTTTGCCGGTATTCGCCGTCGTTTCGATTTCCACCTTCGCACCGATGAGTTCACAGTAATCGATGACTATGCCCACCACCCGATGGAACTCGAGGCAAGTCTCAAATCGGTCAACGCACTCTATGAAGATAAAAAAGTAGTAGTCGTGTTCCAACCACACCTCTACACTCGCACACGCGATTTCCATCGCGAATTTGCATCGGCGCTCTCACTTGCCGAGCAAGTAGTGTTGGTCGAAATCTATCCAGCTCGCGAATTGCCTATCGAAGGCGTCACATCGCAAATGATATTCGACAATATTACGTCGCCAGTTAAGCGTCTTACAACGAAAGCCGAACTCATCGACACACTACGCACGCTCGAATTCGACGTATTGCTCACCGTAGGTGCAGGCGACATCGATACCTATATCCCATCTATTATCCAAATGAGAAGTAGCTTATAATCTGCACTCTATAACCTATAGTACTATGCAACTTTGGAAAAAAATATTATTAATGTTGTCAATCATTCTGCTTGTGTGTGGTTTGGTCGTTACACTTGTGATGGTTGTGCCTAAATCTAATGATATAAAGTGCGAAAACATACATCTAAAAGTGAGTGATTACGACAACTTTCAATTTATATCAGAGCGAGATGTGGAGTTACAACTCAAGAATCGCGCACTCTATCCAATTGGTAAGATGCACTCTGATATCAATCTCACCGCCATCGAGCAAGCCCTAATGCAACTCAATATGGTGAAGAATGTTACTTGCTTTTTTGCAAATAATGGAGATGTTTGTGTTTCGGTCACACAGCGAGTGCCAATGTTCCGAGTGAAAGATGATGGTGTAGATTATTATATCGACAACGACCGCAAGCGCATGCCTACTTCAATCCGATTTTCGGCATATGTACCAGTGGTTACTGGCAACGTAAGTTTCGATTTTGCTTCGACCGAATTGTATGATTTCATCGTCTATTTGCAGTCAGAATCACGTTGGAGTTCGGCATTCACTCAAATATGTATCTATAATGGCACAGAAGTAGAACTTATTCCTCGTGTAGGTGATTTTGTAGTGCGTTTGGGAGCATTAGATCGATATGAATCTAAGCTCAAAAAACTCGATAAGTTTCTCTCTGTATTACCTAAATATCACTCTTGGGACAAATATTCGGTCATCAATCTCGAATTCCGCGACCAAGTGGTATGCACTAAACGAAAAAAATAATAACAAAAACGAGGCGACATCAAGAGTTATTCGCTATTCGCCACTAATTTTTGTGATAAAATGAAAGCAATTATGCAAATTGCCGAGTGAAATAAAAATCTTGTAAAAAATATTTATAATATGTTTGTATCAGTAGACTTGGGTAACACCCTAATAACCATGATGACCGCCGAGCGTCAGGCCGACGGAACATTCAAGATTTTGGCTGTCGAAAAAGAAGAAACGCCAATCGATAGTATCCAAAATGGCATAGTTCGAAAACCATCAGAGATTGCATCTACCATATCAAAGATGAAGATGCAGATGCAAAATCGTTTGGAAAACAAATTAGGTAAGAAGTTCGAAATTAAGAATTTCTACACGGCAATCAATGGTCGCTCGTTGCGTTCGGTTCGCGGTCATGTGTTGCGCCCATTCTCTACGGCTACCGAAATCGGTGCAACCGAACTCAGCGCATTGCGCAAAGAGTTGATTGATACACTCAACACCGACCGTTTTGTTTATAATATCACCAACGAAGAGTATCTCATCGATGGCGACTATGTGCGCAATCCGTTGGGCATTGTTTGTCGCGAGATAGGTGCCAACTATTTGATGGTGTTGGGTCGTACTGATATTCGCGAAAATCTCGATAAATGCATCGATAGAGTTACTATCGACGAAGTCCATTCTGATACATTAGCACCTATAGCAATGGCCGACGCATTGCTCTCTGATGACGACCGCATTAATGGCGTTATTCATCTCAATTTCGGTGCTGCAACTACTACTGTTACAGTCTATCAAGATAACTATTTACGCCATCTTGCAGTAGTGCCTTTTGGTGGTAAACATATTACAAGCGACCTTTGTACAGCTCTTGGTCTCTCATTAAACGAAGCCGAATTGGTAAAAAAACAAAAAGGTACTCCAATTATTGCAAAAGCAAAAGGTCGTCAACTCTCTATGCCTATCAAACCAGGCATAGAACCACGTAAGGTGCAACTTGAAGATGTTGCCAACGTTATTGAGGCTCGTCTTGCCGAAATTGTAAATCTTTGCATGAAAGAGGTCGAGCGCTCTGGTTTTATGGAGCAAATCAAGAATGGTATCGTTGTTTCGGGTGCCACTACTCGTATGGCAGATTTCAACGAATTCATTGCCACTCAAACCAATATGGAAGTTCGTTCAGGTTCATTATCTCATCTTGTTTCTGGCGAATATCCTGATAAAGATATCGAATATTCACTTCTTGTAGGTTTGCTTGTTAATGCAACTGAGACTTCTGTAGTTGAGAAAAAAGAAGAAGTAAAAGACACAACAAAAGAAGAAATCAACAAGCCGATTAAACCAAAACCTACACAAAAAATCTTGTGGGGCAACTTGTTTTCTAACATGTTCGACTCACCCGATGGTCCAACAATCGAAGATTAAGAAAAAGAGGTTGTAATCTCGAGTACGGATAAAAATTCTCAATTTTCAATTCTCAATTTTCAATTCTCAATTCTCAATTCTCAATTCAAACTATGACTTGCGATTTAACAAAACAATATATTATGGCTGATAAATCAAATTCAATCATCAAGGTTGTCGGCGTTGGTGGTGGTGGTGGCAATGCTGTCAATCACATGTACAAACAAGGCATCGAAGAGGTAACTTTTGTGGTATGTAATACCGACCAACAAGCACTCAACCATTCGCCTGTGCCTAACAAACTTTTGATAGGCGATGGTCTTGGTGCGGGCAACAAACCAAGTGTAGCCCTCAAGGCGGCAGAATCTTCACGTGAAGATATTCGTAAAATGCTCGACGATGGCACCAAAATGGTATTCATCACTGCTGGTATGGGTGGTGGCACTGGCACTGGTGCTGCTCCGCTTATTGCCGAGGTAGCTCGCGAATTGAACATTCTCACAGTGGGTATCGTCACTATTCCTTTTACATTCGAAGGCAAACGCAAAATCCGTCAAGCCCTTGAGGGTGTAGCCGTAATGAGCGAATATGTCGATGCACTTCTCGTTATTCACAACGAGCGTCTATTGACTCACTATCCTGATGTCGAACTCTCTAATGCATTTGGCTATGCCGATGATGTGCTCACCAATGCAGCGCGTAGTATTGTCGAAATCATCACTGTCGATGGTCATATCAATGTCGACTTTGCCGATGTTTGCACAGTGATGCGCAAGGGTGGAGTAGCCGTGATGAATTCGGGTTATGGCGAAGGCGAAAATCGTGTGACTAAGGCTATTCAAGACGCTCTTGAATCGCCATTGCTCAATAATAACGATATCAATAAGTCGAAGAAAATCCTTCTTAACTTCTATTGTTCTAAATCTAAACCTGTTTTGATGAGCGAGGTAAAAGAGATTAACGAATTTATGGAGCAAATGGGCGACGATATCGAAGTTATTTGGGGCGTTACATTCGACGAAACACTCGACGAAAAAGTCAAAGTAACATTGCTTGCTACTGGCTCTGAGATGAGCGTAGTGCCAACTGAACTCCGCGAAGAATTGCGCAAAAAATTAGAGCGTGCAGCCGAAACTGGTAATATCTACACCGAAGAAATCGACGCACAAGCCGAAGAAGAAACTCCAGTTGCTCAACCTAAAGTGTCGTGGGGTGGAAAACCAGTCGATGTGATGGAGCAATTTCAAAAAGCCCTTTATGGTACAACCAAAGAAACTAAAGTGACCATCTCGCTCGACCAGTTCGACGACGATGACGACATGCTCCGTCGTATGGAAAACGAACCCGCAATCAATCGCAAATAACATAAATTTAAAAAGACATGACGACATGAAAGACAAGACTTTTTTATTTTCTGTTAGATAATAAAAAAACATGTTCTCTTGTCTTCATGTCTAAAATCAATAGCAAATTCTCAATTCTCAATTCTCAATTCTCAATTTAAAATATGGCTCTATTCGAACAAATTAGCGAAGACATCAAAAAAGCGATGCTCGCACGTAATAAAGTAGAACTCGAGGCCCTTCGTGGTATCAAAAAAGAACTTCTCGAGGCTAAAACATCTAAAGAAGCAGCAGGCGAACTCACCGATGCTGTTGCTATCAAAGTTATCCAAAAAATGGCAAAACAAGGCAAAGACACTGCTGAAGTATTCGCAGCTCAAGGTCGTCAAGATCTTGCCGACGAATATCTCGCTCAAGTAGAGGTCTACAACAAATACCTCCCACAAATGATGTCTGATGCCGAACTTACCGATGCTGTCAATGCTATCATTGCTCAAGTAGGTGCAACCTCACCAAAAGACATGGGTAAAGTAATGGGCGTAGCAAGCAAACAACTCGCTGGTAAAGCCGAAGGCCGCGCCATTTCCGACAAAGTAAAAGCGATTCTTAATGCCATGGCATAAATATTTTGATTTCAATATCAAAGACATGAAGACAAGAGAACAAGACGCGTGTGTTCTCTTGTCTTTTTTTTATTGCATCTAAAATTTTCAACTTTCAACTTTTAATTTTCAACTTTTTTCCGTATCTTTGCACTCCGAATTTTTAGGCGTATGCAAAACAATCGAATCAAACATTTCGTAGGTGCATTTTTGACAGTGCTTATGGTGAGTTATTTCGCTTGCCTTTCGCTCTGTTTGCACACCCACGTCGTTGATTCAAAGGTTGTTACCCACGCCCACCCTTATAAATCTTCGTCTCACACCCACTCGGGTGCCGAGATTATTCTCATACAGCAATTCGCCTCGTTTAGGGCATTAATTTCTACCGAAAATGTAAGCCTTAAACCATTTTTTGCGAAAATTTCGGAGATAAATTGCTTCATTTCGCTCATTTTCGAGCCTCACTATCTCACGCTAACATCTCTGCGTGCTCCCCCTTTTTCATTGTAATTTCTTTCTTATGATTTGCTTGTTTTAGGTATGCCTAAAACATTGTTCGTTAGGTTTATACAGATATTTATCGCATGTGTGATAAATATAAAATCTGTGATA